>JBBSGN010000009.1:0-14484 GCA_038254085.1 Chloroflexia bacterium
AATTCAAAGCTGTTGATGTCACACCAGTGGAGGTCTTCAATGGTCATTACCTGAGGCCTCGCCGGCCTGAGTAGCGCCTGGCCCAACGCCTCGAAAAGTCGAAGATGAGAAACCCTTCGAGTTAGTGGGAGCTCGGAAAGTTGCGACCAGAGCAATTGCTGTTCGCTTAGGCCAGCAACGTTTTAAGTTTGCTGTTCTCAAGCGATACGGTCCCGCTTGTGCTGTTTGTGATTTAGGTGTCTTAGCTTTGCTCGATGGGGCTCACATTAGGCCGAAGAATGAATTTGGTTCGGATGACCCGAGAAACGGTCTGGTCCTTTGTGCCTCGCATCATCGTGCCTTTGACGCAGGGCTTTTCGGAATAGACCCAGATACACTGAAGCTACATTTTAGACCTTCTGGACCCAATGCAAACACATTGCGTATAACGCGCTCGTCCTTGGCACATCTTTCCAATAAGCCTCATGAGCAGGCTCTTCAATGGCTTTGGAAAAAGTGGAACCCAAGGAGCTAGAGCGACGGCGTAAGCGCCAAAGCGTTTCCTGGGAACGACTCAGAGATTACCCATCGAATATCGTTAGGAGATAAGAGACTAGAGCCAGAGAGTTGTTCGCTGTATGAGGTCTTGCAAATCGAGTAACCCTTGTAGACGGCCATTCATGCCACACACTTTTGTCACTGCTGCTTTATGCACGTGGACCACGCCGTCGGCGCAGGGATCGCTCAACATCTTAGTGAGGCGCGCTGGCTCGAATTCGTTAGTTACCACGAAATAGAACAGAGGCTTACCAGTCGAGCCATGCGCTTGATTATAAGCAGCCTTATACGAAGAGCATTCGTTTGTGACATCGTTCACCCGGTCGTGGCGTACGCTCCACTTTGCTGAGATGATAGCACGTGGTATGCCTCCTACACGTACTATGAGGTCCCCACGAGATGCAGTGCTGCGCCCCGCGAGCGCGATGCCGGGGAAGAGTGTGGTAGCGTAAACTTCCGTCTCGTAATCCACCGAAGGCGATCCGAACTTCCGCAAGGTGTGCATCACGAGGCCCGCGAAGCCTATCCCTAGGCTGTTCTGCCTCTGCATTCCTGCATAGCTAAGATGCTTCATCAGCAGGTCTACTTTGTCTGGCACGTCTGTTACAGCACAGTTCAAATGCTGTGCTATATATTCGGCAACCGCCGCAGCACACGTCTGCCACCTGTTTGGGCGCGTCCATGTGCGTTGCAGCTGAGGTGATGCGGGGCGGAGCTGGTTAGCATCAATGATGTGCGGTAGCTGTGAGTAACCCACCCAGTTCACCGGCTCGTACCACATAAGCGCCTGGTAGATACCGAGCCAAGCGGTCCCAGGGGTCAGCCCAGACGGGTATTCGGCTTTCTCGAAGATGGAAATTGCATCTATAATCGTCTGCAGGCGTGATGGCATTGGGCACTCCATGTAGGGGTGGCAGTTAGCTAGAGGGTTAGGGTGTGGCGGTGGTCGTTGGAGCTACTGTGCGCCTCCGGGTTTGAGGAGACCAATAACGTATTCGTCGTGCATGCGCTGCTCTATCATCGAGTCTCCCTTCTTACCGAAGCGGGCTGGCATCATACGCCTGTTGCGGTCGAGGTTTCGCCGGGCAACGCCCACTACGTCGAAGCCGAGTTCAGCCCCGATGTCCGCCAGGCAGTGATGTGTCTCAATATCAAGTCCGCGCATGGTAGATGTCCCGACAACTACGATAGCCGCAGAGCCGGGACGAAGTACTCGGAACATCTCAGAGACGACGCTCCTCATCTCAACAAAATACTTGCGAAGTATGCCAGCCTTACTCTGGTCAGCTTGTGATAGTTGGGCGATAATGTGCTCTGCTCTATCGGGCAAGCGCTCAGTACCAGGTACGCTGGCTCGCTCGGAACCTATGTATGTGGAGCGAAGCTTTGATAGCTCGGCCACGCTGTCGCCAAACCAGACTAGCGAGAACTTGTGTGCTCTCATGTAGTCTATGGCATTAGCGTAAGGGGGCGAGGTAACGATAAGGTTCACCGTGTTATCGGCGAAGGGCATGGAGCGAGCATCGCCAGCTATAGACGTGGCGAATGTGCCATTGCCTTTGAACTCCGCTAGCTGAGCCATGCTAGCCAGATTTTTGCGTAGGCGCACCGAGAACTGCTCGATAGCATTCTTGGGCACTTTAGTCTTATCGAGATGCGGGCGACTATGTGCCAGGTCGCGGGCCAGAGACACCCCACCCGATTTGGTGACTATAATCGAGGAGAAGACTAGTTCAAGGAACCGGCGCACCGAGGTGTCGGCTATCGCCTCTATAGGCAGAGCCAACGCCATCAACTCGCGTTGGGTGCTCGGCAAGAACCAATAGTCCAGGAACTCCTTAGTACGGACATCAAATCGACTATCGAGGGCCTGCACCATCTCCCGACTCTCACCGCTTGAGGTGAGCAATCTGTGCGCATGAGTAAGAACCGAGTAACCTGCATCTCGAAGTGTGTCTACATCCAAAGGTAGCGTCTTCACGCGGGTTAGTCGTAGAGCGAGCGGGTCGATATCGAGACCAACGCCGCGACGTCCTTGCAGGAGTGCCTCAACCACCGCCGTTCCAGACCCCATCATCGGGTCGAGCACTAAGTCGCCAGGTTTACTAAGGGCACATATGAAAGCCCGAGGCAACTGAGGTGGAAACTTAGCGGCGAAAGCGTGCAGATCGTGTGAAGCAAAGCTCGTATTCTGACCATGGAAGTCTAATTCGCCCGCCAGAAGAGCTTCCAACCTTTGACGCGCGGTGCCTTTGTCCGTTTGGTAGGAGACCTCAAAAAGCGGTGCTGAGGCAGGCAAGGGCTCATCGTCAACGTCAAAGAGTCGTAATTGCTCCTTGATCGCGTTCTTTGGATGCGCGCTCTGTGTGTCGGTCGAATAAGCGTAGTTCATGTTTTTATCCCGTTCCATAAGGGTATCATCCTGCGTTACGTGAAAGGCTATGCTTGCTTTCCTATCTTTCGGAGCCGTCAAGGCGGCAAGCTGAGATCCGCATGGAACGACCACCACTTCTGAATAGACAGAGGCTCTCTGCTGAATTGCAGAGCCTCTCTTTAAATTATACCAGCCAATTTACTGTTGTGTAGGAGTTACCACATGGGTGCAGTATGGATGCTTAGGTATCTTCGGGTCTTTGCTCCAGATACCTTATTCTGTCTTTGCTGCATCGGCCTTTACGTCTCCCAGGCGGAATAGTTTAGCGATGATCGGCCCCAACTCGCGTATCTGTACTTCTCCCATTAGCTTCCGGCAGGCAATACCCCATAAGGTGAAGACTATACCGACTAAGGCGACAATGTCCCACTTACTCGGCCACCAGTTTATCGTTGAGAGGAAAGGAGACAGCATCCTTACATAAATGGTAATTGCCAGCACCTGCGCCGCAAGGGTTCTGTTGCAACAATCGCATTGGAATACCTTTTACTACTATATCTATGGCGCTTGCTTCAAAGGCAAGCACTAGATGTGGTGCCTACCCAAGTTGTTGCAACAGAACCCATACTTTCGTGTCATGGTGAATGTTTGCCTGCTCTTGCCTGCTCTTGCCTGCTACCGAAGATGGGCTATTCGCTTTAGCTTAGCGTTGTAAATTTTGTCGACGGGCCTAACAGGCCGATCACGCTACGCGCGAGTGAAGAGACAATCCGCAAGATAGCGGAACTTGTAAAGATGTGGGGACCAGGCACAACCAAGAGCGAAGTTATGACCATCGCCATAGATCGCCTGCACCGGGAAGAGGCAGGTAAAGAACCGAGGAACGAGAAAGCACCAGCTTAACCAAGGCATTCGTTGTTGCTATATTCCGGCCAGCCGCAAATCTCTGGAGGCGACTTCGTGCCTGTCGGTGAGCGAGGCGCAACAAAGACACAATGAAGCCATGAAGCGATCTGCAGTCTAAATCTGGTGACCCCACCCCATGGGTATGAAGCTCGGAGAAGATTTAGAAGGCTCGCTACTTTGCACTTTGTAGCAGCAATGTTGGGCATGGATCATCTATGCCGATCCCCTATGTGGGGATATAATAGTTGAAAAGCCAGCGAGGTCAAGAGATGACGGCAACAGTTGAGCGAATTGGGTTCCAGGCACGAGCCACCGGTAAGATGGCGCGACCCGCGGGCGGTGTGCTATTCGATTGGGCGGCCATCGTGGTCGGCGGGCTGATTGTAGGTGGGTTTTACCTCGACGCCTGGGCGCACAACCATGGCAAGGTAGACAATACATTCTTCACTTCCTAGCACACGGCGCTCTACTCCGGCTTGAACGTCAGGATTGTCCTGTGAACATATAGTATGCACCGTTCCAACGGAGTTCTCTCTTGAAGTCTCGCAACCGCGTTTCGTGATCTATCAACAGGAACTCCATGCCCGCTATCTCCGCGTAGTTCTCCAGGTGCTCAGCGGTCAGCGCGTAGCTGAAGCCGGTGTGGTGCGCGCCTCCCGCCAGGATACAGGCGGTAGTTGCGGTCTTCAGGTCGGGCTGCGGCAGCCACAATGCCCTGGCGACCGGCAGCTTTGGTAAAGGGCGGTCCACAAGTACGCAGTCTACCTGGTTGACTACCATGCGGAACCGGCCGCCCATGTCTACAATAGATGCTGCCACTGCAGGCCCCGTTCTCGCGTCGAACACCAGGCGCACCGGGTCTGCCTTGCCGCCAATCGAGAGCGGGTGTATCTCAAGCCTCGGTTTCTCCGCAGAGATACTTTCACACACTTCGAGCATGTGCGAGCCGAGTATCTTCTGGCCTGAGCTATCGAGGTGGTACGTGTAGTCCTCCATAAAGGACGTACCCCCCTCTAATCCTGCGCTCATCGTCTTCATGGCACGCACGAGGGCAGCCGTTTTCCAGTCGCCCTCGGCGCCGAAGCCGTAGCCCTCCGCCATCAGGCGCTGCGAGGCCAGGCCCGGAAGTTGGTCGAGACCGTGCAGGTCCTCGAAAGTGGTTGTAAAGCCTTTGAAATTGCCGTCGACTAGGAAGCGCCGTATCCCCGCCTCCTGTCTTGCACCTGCGCGCAGCGACTCGTATCGCTCTCCGCCCTTGCGCAGCTCAGGCGCAACAGTGTATCGCTCGTTGTACTCGTTTATTAGCCTATCTATTTCGGCACCAGACACCTGGTCGACTATCTCTACAAGGTCGCCCACGCCGTAGCCGTTGACAGAGTAGCCCAGCCGCAATTCGGCCTCAACCTTGTCTCCCTCTGTGACGGCCACTTCGCGCATATTGTCGCCAAAACGGGCGAACCTGGCCGCCTGCTGGTCATGCCACGCGCAGGCTGCTCGCGTCCATGTGCCAAGTTCCCCCTGCACGTCCTGCTCCTGCCAGAAACCCGCGATCACCTTGCGGTTCAGCCGCATGCGACTGCCGATGAATCCGAATTCGCGGTCTCCGTGGGCCGACTGGTTGAGGTTCATAAAGTCCATGTCGATCTCGGACCAGGGAATCTCGCGGTTGTACTGGGTATGCAGGTGTGCGAAAGGCTTCTGCAATTTTGACAGCCCCGCAATCCACATCTTGGCGGGAGAGAAGGTGTGCATCCATGTGACGAGGCCCACGCACTTCTCAGAGGAGTTAGCCTCAAGGCAGAGGCGGCTAATCTCGTCCGGTCGCGTCAGCACAGGCTTAAAGACGACGCTTACGGGGATCTGCGGCGACCGGGCCAGTGCCGCGGCTATCGCCTGTGAGTGCTCGGCGACAGTTTCCAGGGTCTCGGGGCCGTACAAGTGCTGGCTTCCCGTGACGAACCATACTTCATACTGTTTCAGATCGATCATCGTATTGCTCCTCCCTTTTGCTGTCCGTACGCATGCGTGTAGCGGTAGTGCAACTTCTCTACGGCTTCTGCCGGGATCTCGTCGGGCTTGCCTAGCTGCATGGCGAGCCACACGCTGCGTGCGGCGTCCTCGGTCATCACAGCCGCTTTGACTGCAGCTTCCGCATCTTTGCCGATGGTGAAAACGCCATGGTTCTTTAGCAACACGGCTGGAGAGTTGCCTATACTCTCTATGACGATCTTGCCTATCGAATCGTCCCCTATAAGCGAAAAGCCTCCGCAAGGGATCGGGCCGCCGAACTCGTCAGCGATAGCGGTGAGCACCACTGGGATCGACATACCATTAGCCGCGAATGCGGTGGCATAGGGCGAATGCGTATGCACCACGCCGCCCACGTCCTCACGCTGCCTGTAGATATATAGGTGGCTGAAGGTGTCCGACGAGGGGTTCAGTTCGCCTTCCACAACCTTACCGTCCAAGTCGAGAACCACCATGTGCTCGGCCCGCATATGCTCATATCGCAGACCGGAGGGCTTAATTACAACTAGGCCAGTTGCCCGGTCACGGGCGCTGACGTTACCCCCAGTCCAGGATACAAGGTTGTACTTTGGCAGTTCCAGGTGCAAATTAAATAATTCTTCTTTGAGATTTTCCAGCATGACGATCCCTCTTGCCCTATTAGCTTGCTTAGCCAGCCTCTATATCTATTATGCTAGCGACCTCTGCTCGGTCGCATCAGGTAGAGTGGATTGCTCCAGTGTTGCCTCTTCTCTCTCTTTGTCCGAGGAGAGGGCCTCCCGTCGTAAGGCGCGCAGGCGCTTCATTACATCATTATCGCCTCTGCCGAAATAGTCATAGAGCAGCTTGTATTCGTCATACAGGCGGCTATAAACGGTAACGTTCGAAGGTATCGGGGTGTACTTCTCTTCTCGCAAGCCACCCATGTGCGCCGCTGCGCCTATATCCTCGAAACCTCCCCGCTCAACACCCGCCGCCACGGCTGCGTGCATGGCTGAGCCTAACGCAGGGGCCTGGGCGCTCTTCACGATACCGATCTCACGGTTAGTCACGTCGGCATATATCTGCATAAGGAGCCTGTTACGCTCTGGCAGGCCGCCGGCCGCGACCAGGCTGCGCACCGGCACACCGGACCTCTCTAGGGTCTCGATGATCTCGCGAGTGCCAAAGGCCGTGGCCTCGATAAGCGCCCGGTATATCTCCGGAGCCTCGGTCGCCAGTGTCATCCCTAGGAGTAGGCCGCCCAATTCAACGTCAACGAGGGTGGAGCGGTTGCCGTTCCACCAGTCAAGCGCGAGCAGCCCGCTCTCGCCGGGCTCTAATTTGGCCGCTTTCTCTTCGAGGAGCTGGTGGAGAGTTATATTGCGCCCGTGGGCTGCGCTATGGTAGCTGGGTGGCACGGCGTGCTCGGCAAACCAGGCGAATATGTCGCCCACGCCGCTCTGCCCCGCCTCATAGCCGAAGGTGCCAGGCACGATGCCGTCCTCGACCACACCGCACATGCCGGGCACATCGGGTGTCTCCTCCATCGACTCGCCTATCATAACATGGCAGGTGCTCGTGCCCATGATCATCACCAAGGTGCCCGCCTCCGTGCTGCCGGTGGCAGGCAGGGTTACGTGCGCGTCCACATTGGCCACAGCTACGGCCGTGCCGGGGAGCAGGCCCGTCCAGCCCGCTGCCTCCTCTGTAAGCTCGCCCGCCTTGCCGCCGAGCGGGGCTAACTTCCGGCTCATCTTTGCATCGACGATGCCCGCCATCTCGGGATGTAACGCGGCAAAGTATTCAGAGGAGGGGAAGCCACCCTCTTTCTGCCAGATGGCTTTATATCCTGCCGTGCAGACGTTGCGCGTCTCTCGCCCCGTAAGCTGCCAGACCACCCAGTCTGCCGCTTCGATCAGACGGTCCGCAGCCCTGTAGATGTGGGGGGCTTCGTTGAGGATTTGCAGCGACTTTGAGAAGAACCACTCAGACGAAATCTTGCCTCCGTAGCGCTTCAGCCATGCCTCGCCACGCTCGCGCGCGACCCTGTTGATCCGGTCGGCCTCCGGCTGGGCGGCGTGGTGCTTCCAGAGCTTTACCCAGGCGTGCGGCTCTTGCCTGTACTCGGGCAGAAAGCAGAGGGGCGTGCCGTCGGCTCTGGTGGGCAGCATTGTACAGGCGGTGAAGTCTATACCGATGCCGATGACATCGGCAGGGTCTACCCCACTCTCCTTGAGGGCAGCAGGCACAGCACGCTTGAATATTTCTAAATAGTCGTTCGGGTCCTGCAGCGCCCAATCGGGCTCAAGCCTTATTGTAGTGCCGGCTAGAACATCGTCTATCACACCATTGGCGTAAGGGTGTACGCTCGTGGCTAGCTCCTGCCCCGTCTCTACATCGACGATCACGGCGCGCCCGGACTCGCTGCCGAAATCGACGCCTACCGTATATTTGTGAGATCCTGCATTCAACTGAAATCACCTCCGAGAGAGTGGGCATGCCCTGTTGGGTAACAAAAGCATCTTACGGGCCTCAACACCAGAGTTCGGTCGCTACCACGGTACCCTCCTGCGTGCCTGTGGGCTCAAACTCCCCGCATGCGCGGGGCGATTGGAGCATAGGTTAACCAGCAGGGTCTATTCATTTTCAATTTCCGAGCAGCATTGCTCGGTTCATTAGCAGGCCTTATGACTGCTGGTTGCTGCATTCCAGGCTTGACCTGGGCCGCCACGTTAGAGATCAAGGCACTTTTGGCGCTCCAACTCATATCAACTCTATGCGTAATACTGCTTAGTTTCCGAGAATGAATAGACTCTGGGTAACCGGAGAGCGTTTGTGAACTTTTCCCGGCCGTCATGCCAACGACACAGGGACGAGCGTGACTATAAGTTGCACTAGCTTGGCAGCCGGTCCGTTGCAGCGCGCCGCCGAAGCTCTAAAGCCTGCACATTTATCTATTTATATAGAGGCGAGCGGTACAAGTTCTCAACCTCCCCTTGAGTGATGCAGGGTTCGATGTGTGACGAAAACATCAGATCTACGTACCCTCCCAGCCCGCGCTAACCGAATTCGTAGTTGTGCGTCATGATCCACGCCGGACCAGTTCCGGCTGCAGCAGGACCTCTCCGCCGGTGCGCTCTCCCTGCTCAACGCTCTGGATCAGCAGGCGAGCAGCAATTGCGCCTACTTCACGCATCGGTTGCCTGACAGTAGTCAGCGGAGGGTCAGCATATTCCGCAGCGGGAATGTCGTCATAGCCCACAACCGATACATCGTCGGGAACGCGCTTGCCGGCCTCACGCAGCGCGCGCATCGCCCCGATCGCCATCTGGTCGTTATGGACGAAGAGGGCCGAGAATGGCTCTCCGCCTGCAAGCAGATGCTGCATTGTGCGATAGCCACTCACGTGGGACCAGTCACCTTCGCCTACGAGCGCCGGGTTCATAGTAAGGCCTGCTGATTTCAACTCCAGGCTAAACCCTTCTGCTCGATCGTGTACCGCTTTCCAACGGGAGGGACCAGATATCATCCCGATACGCTCGTGACCGGCCGCCAGCAGGTGACGCGCCGCTAGGCGTCCTCCGGTGATGTTGTCGACGTCCACTACGGTGCAAAGCTCACCCGGCAGATGGTAAGCTGTAGTAACAACCGGCACCCCTTTACGGATGAGGTTGACCATCTGCAAGTTGTCGGATTCGGTGTTGGGGCGCGAAAATAAGAAGCCTTCGACGTGGCGTTCGCTCAGCAGGCGAATATATTCCGGCTCGTCCTGCAAATTTAGCTCTGTACTCCCCAACATAAAGAGATATCCGTGCTTCCGGGCCTCCTCCTCCGCACCAGCGATCACCTGTGTGAAGAAGAAGTCGCCGAAGTCCTCGGTGATCAAGCCAAGCGTACGAGTGCGGCGCGAGGCGAGGCTCCGGGCCATCGCATTCGGTTGGTAGCCTAGCTGCCGCATGATTTCCTTGATGCGCTCCCGCGTGTCGGGGGATACATCAGGGCGATTGTTGAGGACGCGCGAGACCGTCTGTGTCGAAACACCGGCCTCACGCGCCACCTGCTCCATGGTTGCTCTTTTCGTAGTAGCCATTTTCGTAGTAGCCATTACCGGCCTGCTTACAGGGCCCTATAGGATTAGATATAATGCCTCGCGCGGAATATCAAGAAGCTGGTAGAGCCGTCTATTCGGCGCATTCCGCCTATTTTATAGTACCTGCGCATCGGGATCAAGGGGCAATGTCAGCGGCCTGCCCCCTTCGAGCGCCGACTGGCGAATAGCGATAACGATCTCCTGGTCTAATCTGCCCTGTAAAGGTCCGTAACTAGGCGCTGAGTTCTCACGTACAGCACGCACGAGGCTGATGATACTGCCCGCTACGCCGATCTCATCGTCATGCCATTGCGGGCGGTGAAGGCATGACGCCGACCCCTGAGAGAGTGGGTTATCCCAGCGTACAACCGGCATGTCGGGATCACCTGTGTGCGCTATCATCGCTTCGAGCATTCCGCCGTCGACCCGCTCCCACCTCCGCTCAAGGGTGACGAAGCGTGGAGCCTCACCCCCCGGCTCGAGCAGGCTGAGCCATTCCTGCACATCGAGGCCGCGTCCAACGGTTACGCCCATCCCTTTCTCTGCCAGAAAGCGGCTGCTGCGCCACCAGCGCAAAGCCGAGTCGTAGCCCGCGTCGGTCCAATGGAAAATACCGAGCCGCCCGTCGTCAAACTCGATCATCCCATGTTCCTGTGTCTCGGTGCGAGGGCCTCGCGTGTCGGCCAGCCGGGACCAGTGGGCGGCCAGTGGGTACTCGTGGACCGAGCCTGTCACCTGTATAGGCCTGGCGTCGAAGCCCAGGTAGCTACGCATCACGCTCACGCCGTGGTACCCGTGTCCGGCAAAGTCATTGAACGACGAATATACACGCCCGAAAAGACCGGAGGCTATCAATGCAAGTTTTATCTGCTCGAGGGGGCGGCGGTGAAACTGCTCGCCAACCTCGATCCTCAAGCCGCGCTCGTCGGCGGCCCGTATAAGGGCGTCCGCTTCGCTCAAGCGATGCGCGATCGGTGTCTCGACCAGGATGTTTAGCCCTGCCTCCACAGCCATGAGCGCCACCTGACCGTTCGCCTGGTGATTCACGACCACTATGCCGATCTGGGGGGCGGTCTCTCGTACCAGGCGTTCCATGTCAATGTACCAGGGCACACTAAGCTCGCGGCCAACGCTGGATGCCGAGCCCTCGTGACGACCCCACACCGCCACCAATTCGGCCTCTTGGGGAAGTCCCTGCAGGACCGGTCCATACATATACGTAGCTCTGGGCGCCGTGCCGATAATGGCCACGCGTATTGGCTCCGAGACACTCATTCTTAGCCCCCCTTCTCTTGTTCCAGAATACGCACATCGTAAGGCCCAACAGTTACTCGGCATTCGACCATCGAGCCGCACAGAAGATCCCGGTAAAGACCCTGCAGGTCTACTGCGCTCTCCTTGTCCGTGTGATTGAGCAGGAAGAGAACTATTCTCTCACCGTCATTCAGTTGCAAGATTTCCACGCCGTCGGGGCCTTGCTGCGGCTGCAACATGCCTGCTAGTTTGAGCAGCCAGCGAGTTACCGGCATGAGGAGGTCGCGGCTTCCGAATACGCCCATATAAATAGCGTGCCCCGAACCGAAACGGTTTAGAGTGATCGCGGGGCGGCCCGCGTAATAATCGTACTCGTACACGGCTACGACCGAGGCCGCAATCGGGCGCAGCACATCTGCCCATACCTCGACCGGCGCAACCCCCTCGTCCACATCGACGTCCGGAACGGGACCTATA
This sequence comes from Chloroflexia bacterium, assembly GCA_038254085.1. Lineage (GTDB taxonomy): Bacteria > Chloroflexota > Chloroflexia > QHBQ01 > JADMIH01 > JADMIH01. The sequence continues at coordinate 11,628 of JBBSGN010000009.1, forward strand.
GGATTAATGGTAAAGCGTACGGCGTTGGTCTTGTCCTCTGGAAGCGAGTCGTATTCTTCGACCTCCACGCCGCAAAGCTCAGACAACAGGCCCGGCAGCGGTTGGTTCACGACCCGGTTGGCGTCGTCCTTTACGCCACTTCGGGGTGTCACGGCAAGCACGCCTCCCGCTGATACATAGGCTCGCAGATTAGCCGCAGCACGCTCGCTGACGATGTGCAGCGCTGGAGCGAATACCAGCGCATAATCTGTCAGGTCGTCCTCCGGCGCTACCACGTCAACCGCTACCTGCAACCTTTGTAGCGTGGCGTAGATCTCGGCAAAGTGGGACTCATAGCTGAAGCGGGGGTTGTTTGCCTGTATCTGGAAAGCGAAGCGAGAATCGTAAGAGAGGAGCATAGCTACCCGCGGCCCCGCACGCGTGCCTGCCAGTCGGTCCCCCACGGCTGTGACCTCGCGCCCCATCTGCCTAATCTCCTGGTACCGGCGACCCGGGCGGCCGTCGTGATCCAGCAGGCCGTGCCAGTACTGCTCGGCTCCCGCGCGGGCCGTGCGCCACCGGAAGAAGAGGACGCCACTAGCTCCATGCGCTATAGACTGGTAAGCCCAGAGCCTGAGCTGGCCTGGTCGCGGGGCCGGGCTCACCACCTCCCAGCCACCCGACCCCGCCTGCTGCTCAATAACCCAGAATGGGAGCCGCTTCAGGCCGCGCATGGTGTCATGTCCGAGAGCGGCCTCCACAGGGTCGAGGACGCGGTCCATGTTCCACTGGTTCCGAGGGTAATTATCCCAGGAGACGAAGTCGAGCGAACGCGCCAGGTCGAACGCATTGATCCGGTCGTATTTGAAGCCCATGAAGTTGTGCGTGATGAAATGCGCGGGACAAGTACGACGCAAAATGTCGATCTGGGCCTGCTGAAACGCGACGTAAGAGTCGGAGCAGAAGCGGTAATAGTCAAGCGCGAGGCCTGGGTTTGGCGAGCCTCCGGTGGACAACGGGACCGGAATCTGCTCCCACGCAGTGTAGACATGGCTCCAGAATATCGTGCCCCAACGGTCGTTCACGTTGTCCAGCGTAGAGTAGCGCTCGCGCAGCCATTGGTGAAAAGCCCCCGCGCAGCACGAGCAGTAGCAACGGTCGCCGAACTCATTATCTACCTGCCAGCCGATGACCGCCGGATTGTCGCTGTAATGCTCGGACATACCCTCGACGATGTTACGCGCGTATTCGAGATAAAGCGGATTGCTGGGGCAATATTCGCGCCGATGGCCAAAGGTCAAAGACCGGCCGTCCTGGCCGACGAGAAAGAGGCTAGGGTGCCGGGACATGAGCCAGGGGGGCGGTGAAGCGGTAGGGGTGCCCAGGACTACGCGCATCCCCGATCCCGCAAGCAAGGCGATGGCGCGGTCCAGCCAGGCAAAGTCGAACCGGCCAGGCTCCGGCTCTAGCTTCGACCAGGCGAACTCGGCGAGGCGAACAACGTTAAAGCCGGCCTCCGCCATGAGGCGGGCGTCCTCCGCCCAGCGTTCCTCGGGCCATTGTTCAGGATAGTAGTCAACACCGAAAGAGAACATAGAATTCCTGGCCTTGTTATATAACGGTCGTTGCCTGTTGCAAGCGCCCATGTCTCAGCGCCAAGCCGCACGCAAAAGATCGACTAAGCCCTTACGGGGGACGCAATTCTTGAAAGCGAACGACTGCATCATGCTGTCGATTTGATTCTCTGTCATACCACGGAACTGCTCGGCAAAGCCCGGCAGCAGCGACCGGGAGAGAGTCTCCTGGCAGACAGATGCGTAAACATCTTCAGAGAGCCCGCTCCAATCTCCGGGCAGCGCGTCGGCGACGAGACGGATCGAAGTGACCAAGGCGTTCAGCCGCTGCCCAATGTCGCTCTCATGGCGCTCGATCCAGTAATCACAGCGTAACGCACTTTTAGCGGAGCGAATCGGCGCCGTACGCTGCATCCACTCCGAGTCGGGGGCGACTAGCACCGTGCCCATCGGCCCGATATCTTTATAGTGCCAGAGCGTCCAGTTATGCCCGGCATCGGCCATAATATCAATCATATCGGCGACCATGCGCAACTGGTACTCCTCTGTCGACTGCCCCGTGAACACGGTGCCAAACTCGCCCGCCCACGCCGGCACCTGATGCTGGCTCATGAAGGCGGCGCGCTCGGCGAGTATAGTCTGCAAGCGCTCACGATCGTACCTGACACCTTCGACTTCGGTAGGATAGATCCTCTTTTCCAGCACCGGCTCCGGGTAGAAGTGATAACTGTAGACCGTATTGTCGTCGAACGGCGCCTCAAGTTCCTCACAGCGCTGCGCGTAGTGGTTCCCGTCGAGAAAGATGATGTGATCAGGGTCGATGGCGCGTATCGCCTCGGTTGCGCGCCTGTAGTACCTGTGCAGCCACGGAAGTTCCACTTCTGAAGCTACGGGCTCGTTCATCAAGTTGTACCCTGCTACCGCCGGTTCGCGGGCATAGCGACGTGCAAGTTCCTCCCAGAGTGCCACAGTGCGATCTTCGAACACCTTCTGGCCCCAGAAGTGAGCCTGGCGCCCGGGATTGTCTGAGTGCCAGCCGGGATTCTGGCACCCGGACACAGCGTGCAGATCGAGCACAACGTGCAAGCCATATTTCGCGGCCCAGCCTACGAGCCTGTCCAGGCGCGCGAACCCCTCCGTCAGGTAGTCGAAAGGCCGCTCGTCGGCTTCGAAATGGCGGTAGTTGAGCGCTACTCGGACAGCGGTCGCGCCCAGGGTGGAGATATACCTGATATCGTCTTCGTTCAAGAAGTAGTCTAGAAAGCGCTCAAAAAAGAAAGCGGCCTTCTCGCGGCCCAGAACCT
>JBBSGN010000010.1:0-14395 GCA_038254085.1 Chloroflexia bacterium
AAGTAGCTAATAGTTCTCATGACATTTCCTCTCCTTTTTAGCGTAGGCGACCCTTGCGCCGGTTTTTCAAGACCGTGCGGTCCAGGATGGCTGAGTAAGCGGCCTCAACTTTTGCTGCGCCAATAAAGTCCTCCGGCAGATCGCTGATAGACTCCCGAACCTGTTGAAGGCTCCCATAAAAGGCATGACAACGCTCGCACTCCAACATGTGCCGCTCGATCTGCTCTGTTTCGTCGGGGGTCGTCAGGCCATCCTGATAGCTGGATATGAGCAGGGCCATGTGGGGATGGGGGTCGCTCAGGGCTATATAAGTGCGGGTCTTCATCGAGGCGGCCCTCCCTCTTCGGGAGCAGCGCACTCCCGAGTATACGCTCGACTGAACGCTTGCTTGGCGCGGTAAAGGCGCTTTTTGAGGTTGTCCGGGGACAGCCCCAGGATAGCGCAAAGCTCGTCAATGCTGAAGCCTTCGCGCCAGTGGAGCAGTAAGGGCGCGGCATAATCAGGTTTGATTGAGGCCAACGCCCTCTCGACCAGTTCCGCTTCGGCGTAGCGGCTCTCGAAAGTCGTAGTCATGTCTTCCTGCCGGTCGGCCTGGCGGTCGCCAAAGGTAAAGACCCGTTTCCAATAGGCAAGGCGCATACTGCTACGTGCCGTGTTGGTGGCGATCTTGTATAGCCAGGGGCGAACTTGCAACTCCGAGCGGGTGCGTGGAAGGCCCTGCCACGCTTTCACGAAGGTCTCCTGCAAGAGGTCTTGTGCCGTGTCGGAATCTCCACACAGGCGGGCCAGATAGAGCCGTAAGGGTTGAGCAAAGGCGTAATAGAGACGCTCGAACTCGGCGGCGTCCTGGCGGCGCAACGCATCCGCGTCCCATGCGCCACTATCATCTATATAGACCCCCAAACCACCCAAAGCGCAGCCTCTCTGTTGTTGACCTCTTCTATTACAACGCCGCCGCTCAGTGAAAAGGGGACAGTGAAACCATGCGATTCGCAAGTTCTCCTGTCAATGATCCCTCACCCCGCTCGGAATGACAAGGAAAGCTGGTTGGCAAAAGAGGCCGACAGGCTTCGCCCTTGAGGGGTCGCCCGCCGCTTGACAACCCCCAACCGCTACTGCTACTATTATGACGCAAAGGCGCTTGGAGACTTCTTATGGGCAACGGCACCAAATCTAAAATCAGCGACTCCGACCACCACTTTGCCCCTCCTCCCCCTCTCAACAACACCGATTATCGCCACGCTCGCTGGCCGAGCGGCAGTGCTGGGCGCCGAGTGCCGAGTGACGAGTTTACGTCAGAACTCACAGGTTCTTGGGCTTCGCCCAATTCAGACACCTCACAGGTTCTTGGGCTTCGCCCAATTCAGGCAACTCACAACTCGACCAGCCCGCCGCTGATATTGGTGGTGGGCGTTTGCTCTTCGGGCAAGTCCACCCTGGTGCGTAAGCTGAACGAGAAGGGGTACAGGGCGCGGGCCTGCGCGCAAGAGCATTCGGGCGTGCCCAGCCTCTGGGCACGCTCCAACCCCGACGTGCTAGTATATCTCGACGCTTCGTTGCATACAATAAGACAGCGCCGCCGTGCCAAATGGCAGCAAGAAGTGCTGGACGAGCAGCACCAACGCCTACGCGAAGCCCGCGAACGATGCAACTTGTATATTCACACGGACGGCCTCGCACCCGAAGATGTAGTGTCCAGGGTAGTGAACTTCTTACACGGGCAAAAGGCTATGGATGACGGGCGATAACCGACCACCGACTACTGGCGAGGCAGCATGACCCCACCGCACCACAACAAGCATCGCTTCATATCTGACGGCACCAACCTCACCCCCGCCGACGTGGCCTGCATCGCACGCTCGCCTCTGGACGTGGGGACGGGCACGGCCAGCCGCACTATGGGCATATCTGCGGAGGCGCAAGGCAGGGTAGAGCAGGCGCGGGCCATCGTGGACGCGATCATGGAGCGGGGCGAAGTGGTGTACGGCATCAACACCGGCTTCGGGGCCTTCAAGGATCGGATCATACCGCCCGACGACCTGGCGCAACTGCAAGTCAATCTTATCTTGAGCCAGTGCGTGGGCGTAGGGCCACCTCTCTCCACCGAGGCGGTGCGCGCTATGATGGTCAGCCGCGCCCATACCCTCTCTTTGGGCTATTCGGGCATCAGGCCGCAGACGCTTCAGCTACTCTACGACATGCTTAACGCGGGCATCCACCCTCGCGTGCCTGAACAGGGGTCGGTAGGGGCTAGTGGCGACCTCGCGCCGCTGTCGCACATGGCGCTGGCTATGCTTGGGCGCGGTGAAGTGGAGTGGCGCGGTAGCTGGCCGCCCGCCGCCGAAGCGTTGCGCGGGGCGGGACTTGAGCCTGCGGTGCTGCAATGCAAGGAGGGGTTGGCCCTCTCCAACGGCACTTCCTTCATGTCGGGTCTGCTGTCGCTGGCCCTGGTTGACGCGGCCATGCTGTGCGACATGGCTGATGTGGTGGGCGCGATGAGCCTGGAGGCGCTACAGGGCGTGCCCGCCGCCTTCGACCCGCGCATCCACGCCGCCAGGGGCCAACGAGGCCAGATTACCTCTGCCACCCGCATCCGCCAGCTTACCGAAGGCAGCACCCTTCTGTGGAATGCGGAGCTCGGAATGCGGAATGCGGAACGGGGCCAGATTCAGCATCTCAAGGTGCAGGACGCCTACTCGCTCCGGTGTATGCCCCAGGTACACGGCCCCGCCCGCGACACGGTAGACTACGTCAACAACGTACTGACAACCGAGCTTAACGGCGCGGAAGACAACCCTCTGGTATTCAGTGATGAGCACCGAGCACCGAGCACCGAGTCGCAGAAGGATACTCGGTGCTCGGTACTCAGTGGGGGCAATTTTCATGGCGCTCCCGTATCGGTGGCGGCGGACTTTCTTGGCATCGGGGTGTGCCAGCTTGCCAACATCAGCGAGAGGAGGCAGGCGCGGCTTGTGGACGTGTCGGCGCATGGTGGCCTCCTGCCGCCCTTCCTGATAGAGAACGGCGGCCTCAACAGCGGCTTTATGATGGTGCAGTACACCTCGGCGGCGCTCGCCTCGGAGAACAAGAGCCTGGCCCACCCGGCCAGTGTGGACACCATCCCCACGTCGGCCAACGTAGAGGACCACGTGAGCATGGGGCCAATAGCCGCCCGCCACGCTCGCGCTATCGTCGCCAACACGGCCCGCATCCTGGCTCTCGAAGCGATGATGGCGGCCCAGGCGCTCGATTTCCGCCTGCGCGATGACCCCCACGCCCGCATGGGTCCGGGCACCCGCGCCGCTTACGAGATGGTGCGCGAGCACGTGCCCTTCCTGGAGAAGGACGAGGACTTCCAGCCCTACATCGCGGCGACAGAAAAGCTGGTCGCCTCCGGGGGTCTGGCAGGGGTGGGGGCCATAGCGGGCGCGCCACAACCTGCGAGATAAATCAAGAACAGCCTCTTGGCAGGCTGTTCTTGATTTATCTCGGGGGCGAACGTATTACGCCGCGAACAGCGACCTGTCTACCCTTTGGCCGTGCGCTTCCAGGCGGGATATGAACTTGGGCACCAGGCCGGTGGGAAGGAGCTTGCCCATCACATGGCCTTCGGGGTCGTTGCCCATCTCGCGGTAGCGGAAGATGTCCTGCAACACTATCGTATCGCCCTCCATGCCCTGCACTTCGGTGATGTAGATAATCTTACGCGAGCCGTCGCGCATACGGGCCTGCTGCACGATCAGGTCTATGGCCGAGGCGGTCTGCTCGCGTATGACCCGCACAGGCAGGTCCATGCCCGACATCAGCACCATCGTTTCCAGGCGAGATAGAGAGTCGCGGGGCGTGTTGGAGTGCAGCGTGGTCAGCGAGCCGTCGTGCCCTGTGTTCATGGCCTGAAGCATGTCTAACGCCTCGCCCGAACGGACCTCGCCCACTACTATGCGTTCAGGACGCATACGCAGGGCGTTAGTAACCAGGTGGCGTATCGTCACCGCGCCGCCGTTGTCCGCGTCGGCGGGCCGTGCCTCCAATGAGACTACGTGGCGCTGGTTGAGCCGCAGTTCCGCCGAGTCCTCGATGGTGAGGATGCGCTCGCCCGCCGGGATAAAGGACGACAGCACGTTCAGCAGAGTAGTCTTGCCTGAGCCGGTGCCGCCCGCCACCACGATATTGAGCCTGCCCACCACGCAGGCCTTCAGGAACTCGGCCATTTGAGGCGAGAGGGTGCCAAACTGGATCAGGTTGTTTACCGTCAGCGGGGTCTTGAAGAACTTGCGTATGGTGATGGTGGTGCCCTGCAAGGCGCACGGGGTCGCGATGATATTGACGCGAGAGCCATCGGGCAAGCGGGCGTCTACCATAGGCCATTTGCGGTCTATGCGGCGCCCCAGAGGCGCGACTATACGCTGGGCTATACGCATCACGTGCTCGTCGTCCTGAAAGGTGATACCGCTCTCAATAAGGTTGCCTTTGCGCTCGATCCACACCTGGCTGGGGCCATTCACCATGATTTCGGAGATCGTGTCGTCGTTCAAGAGCGGCTCTAGCGGTCCAAAACCGAGTATCTCGTCCATAACCGCCGTGAAGAGAGCCTCCTGGGCACTGGGCGGGATGGGGCCGGGCATTTGAGAGAGTGCGGCCATGAAGCGTCCGGCCATCATCTGCTCTATCTCCGGCGTCCTGTCTAGTTGGGTATTGGGCGGGATACCGGCCAGGATGCGCTGCGCGAGGGCCTGCACCAAATGAACCGGGACCTGCGCGCCCTGTTGCTGCGGCGGTAGGAAGTCGGTGACTTTGGCCGGTGACGGTTGTCCAGCCGGTAAAGGCCCGGTGCCCACCGCCGGTTGGGGCTGCTGGGGTTGCCCTTGTGCCTGTTGCTGAGGGGCTTGCATAGGGGCGTCGAAGCTGCCGTCTATCAACGACTTCAACACCGAGGACAGGTCAACATCGGGGCCTACGGGCATAACTGGCACGCCCTGGCGTCCATCCGGGTAAGGCATACCCCCCATGGGCGCTTGATTGGGCGTGGCGCTAGCTGTTTCGTTTGGCGTACCCGCCAGCCTCTGTAAGCTCATTCTCTAGGTTCCTTTGGTTGTGGACGACGGACGACGGACGACGGAGGACGGACGACCGACGACCGACGACGGCTGCTACCAGCTTTGTGGGTCGTCCGTCCTCCGTCGTCCATATCAATATTCTTCCTGATACTGCATTTGCTGTGGCTCGTTGATCGGTATAACACTGACTATGTGCTGTTTGTTGATTGCTATGAACTCGGCCTGTTGGGCGTCGGAATCGCCCGGCCTGCGGATGGTCGCATCGGTCACGGCCAGGAACGTTTCGTCTCCGTTCAGCAGGTCCTTCACCCTTTGGTGGGCCATAACGTGCAAGTAGCCATGCACCTGCCCCCCGTAGAGTCGTTATCTCGACCTCAGCGCCCGCCTTCCGCACGCGCTGAGTAAATACTTTCCCTTTTTCATCTACTTTGTGCATATCGATACCTCTGTTTAGTGACCAGTGACCAGAAGTTAGTGGTTAATGGCCTTCTGCCTTCTACTTACTTTTGGTCACTGGTCACTTCTTCGTGGCAACGAAATAGGTGCCGCAGGCTGCATCGAGCAGTTGGGGCGTTAGTTCGGGTGCAACATTGCGATAGCGGGCGATGCCGAGCAGTTGGCGTAGCAGGTCGCGGGGGTGAGACGCCCGGAATGGGCGCTTCATCTCTATATAGTGCTTGTTGACCAGGTAGGCGAAGCCCTGCTGATCGAACGGCACGCCCATCATCTTGCACTGGGCGACAAATATCTCGAAGAAGTTCTGTGGCGTGGGATCGGGCACCAGCAACTTGTTCTGTATGCGCCGCAAGAAAGCGTCGTCTATCAGGGCCTCAGGTTGTAGGTTGGTAGATAACACCAGGAACAGTTCGAATGGCACCTGTAGCTTCTTGCCGGTCTTGAGGGTGAGGAAGTCTATGCTCTTCTCAAGACAGACAATCCACCGGTTAAGCAGCGCCTGGGGGCTGACCTGCTGGCGGCCAAAGTCGTCTATCAGGAATAGGCCACCGTTGGCCTTCAACTGAAAGGGCGCTTCGTAGAAGCCGGCGTTCTCGTTATAAATCAAGTCGAGGGAGGCCATCGTTAGCTCACCACCCACGACCACTACCGGACGGTGAACTCGCACCCAGCGACGGTCGGTCAGCTCGGCTTTGGACGAATCGGTCTCGTCGATTCCGGCAGGCACGACTGGGCGGTGGCTGTTGAGGTCAAAAAGTTGGATGACCCGTCCGTCGGCCTCGATTGCGTAGGGCACAGCCATGTGGCCGCCCAGCATGGTGGCTATCCTTTCGGCCAGGAGGGTCTTGCCGTTGCCCGCCGCCCCGAAGAGGAAGAGCGATTTGCCCGCGTTCACCGCCGCGCCTACCTGGTCGGTAAGCTCCTCAGTTATGATCATTCCGCGCAAAGCGCTCTCGACCATGTCGTGGTTGATAGTCGGCTTATTAGCGGTCTGCATCCTGATGGCGTCTATGTACTTCGCCAAAGGCACCGGGGCCGGGCCGATATAGCTCGAGCGGGCCAACACCTGGTGGGCGCGCTCCATCCCCTTCACGGTGAGTAGGTACTGATAGCCGGCCTCGCCCAGGCCGACCGTGCCGCTCACCTCGCACAACTGCTCCTTCTTCAGCAGGTTTATCACATGGTCAATCACACCATAGAAAGGCAGCCGTACCATCGCCGAGATTTCCTGGCCGCTCATGTACGAAGTGAAGTACATCGTCTTGAGGACCAGGTCGGATATAAGGCCCTGGTTGATACCGGCCTCCTGGAGGCTGCGCGGTTCGGGGAAGTGCATCTCAAGGGGGTCGGGATATGCGCCGCCGAGCTGGTCGGTTGATATGGCTGACAGCATGTTGAAGCTGAGGCGGCCCGTAGTGGTGACGCCTGGAGCCTGCATTCTGGGTTGGAACGGGTCCCCCGCTTCGCTCATGCCCTGCTGGGGGGTCTGGTAAAGGCTTTGCTGCCCGACGGGGGGCCTGCCCCCCTTGTTCGGCATCGCCCCGCTCTGGGCTTCCGCTTTCATGCCCATGCCAGGCAGGGGCTGTATACCAAACGGTCCGGCAGCGTTGTGCGCCGGCTGGGTTGCCAGGGTAGGAGCCGGAAAACCTGGCGTCTCATCGGCGCCCCTTCTTGGCTGCGCCAATTCATTTCGCTCATGCCCTGATGGACTGGCGGGCACACCGCTATTCATTCCTGTATGCCCATTCTGGTTTTGTGCCATCTTTGCGCCTGTGGCGTCCGCCTTGAAGGTATAGATAATCTAACAGACAAATTATATCCGCACCCACGCCTTCTCGCTAAGGGCATATAGTCCTATCCTTGATAGGATAATGGTCCGTATCCTTCGAGTTTTGAGTTTTTGAGTTCTGAGTTATTTGCGAGGGCGACTACAGATGTTCCCTTGTATACTAATGAGGTATACGAACAGAACGGGTAGAGCCGTACATTGATTGCTAAAGGGAAGTGACGACCGACGACCGACGGACGCAGCTTATTCGTCCTTTGTCAAGCGTATTTAGTTGTTTATGCACGGCTCTAAAGGACGAGGGGCGATTGGGTTAGGGTGTAGCGAGTTTGGAGCGCAAGAATCGGATAGCTGGGGCGGCCTGCTTGCTCTATGATAAAATAATAGAATGCGCAAGATAGAAGGGAAGGGTCAGCCGAGTAATTATTGGGGATAGTGATTCCTCGCTCCGCTCGGAATGACAAGGGGAAGTGATCTCATTTCCGTATTACCAGCTATCTTGTTGATAGTTGATAGCTGATAGCTGATAACTACTCGCCATCGGTCGTGAAAAAGGAAGCAACATGTCCGCTAAAGAGTTCGGGGTTTTACTGGCGCTGGGGGCGATCTGGGGCGCTTCATTTATGTTTATCAAGGTGGGGGGCGCAGAGATGCAACCCTTCTTCCTAGTGGAGATGCGCCTGAGCCTGGCTGCTCTCATCATGTTGGGGGTGTCCGCTACCCAGCGCGGCGCTTTCGCGGCCCTGCGCGCCCATTGGCGACCCCTGATAGTGATGGGCCTGATAAATTGCGCCCTGCCCTACACCCTTATCACCTGGGGCGAGATCTATATAAGCAGTGGATTGGCCGCGATCTACAACGCCTGCGCGCCGTTGTGGGCCGCCGGGTTGGGCCTTGTGTGGGTGTCGGCAGAGCGCCTGCCCCCGTCCCGTATGCTTGGGGTGCTGGTGGGGATGTCGGGCGTCGTAATGGTGGTCAGCACCGATCTGGCCGGCGGCAAGGGGAACGGCTGGGAATTAGCCGGGCAGGGTGCCGTGCTGCTGGCCGCGTTCTCCTACGCGGTGTCGGGTATTTATGGTCGCAAGGTGCTGAAGGGTGTGCCTGCGCTCGTGCCCGCGACGGGACAGCTGGTGACAGGGGCGATCATGCTCATGCCGTTAGCAGTCTTGCAGGTGCCGGAGAAGATGCCATCATGGCAGGCGCTGGGGGCGGTCTCCACGCTGGCTATATTGGGCACGGCCCTGGCCTCGCTGATGTACTACTGGCTGCTGGCCCGCGTGGGGGCGACCCGGACGCTGCTGGTCACATACCTGCTGCCCTGCTTCGCCCTACTGTGGGGCGCACTCCTTCTCCGCGAAGAGATAACCCTCACGGCAGTGCTGGGGCTGGCGCTAATCCTATTGGGCATAACCATTACATCGGGCCGAGGCGCGGAGATGATTGCCAGGTTCCGCCTGACGAGCAACGACGCTAGCCATTCTTGATCTTAAACTCGGTAATGTAAACACAAACACCAAACCCGGCGGAGCCGGGTTTGGTGTTTGTGTTTACAGCGCCTAACAAGAGATCGAGCGTCGGCCTCGGAGCAGGACAAGGCCCACCCAGGCGTACCACGCCGGGTTAACGATGAACCCTGTGAGGGCAAGAGCTATCAAAATCAGCGGGCTTTTGTTCGGGTCCAGCACTATGAAGCGCACCAGGTATATCACCACCAGCAACACGCCCAGCAAATAACCTAGATAACTCAGGCCCCTAGGAAAGTAAGAAACGTTGGACATCAGCCAGGAAAAACGAACACGGCTATCCCTGCCACCCCGAAGGTAAGCAGGCCCCGTGGGTCAATTTGGTTGGGCAGGTTCGCGGCGGCAATGGGGTCCGAACTGGGAGGATTTATGGCATTGCTCAGGTCGTAACCACCGTGAATGGTCGAGCCGAGCGCGGCCACCACACCAAAAAGCAACCCCAGAAGCGCAAAGGCGGCACCATATACTCGTAGGGGGTCATAGAGCGCCACCGTTACCGCAGCCGTAAAAAGGCCACCCAACATTAAAAATAGAGAATAAAGCAATGGGTCCTTGAGGACCACGAAGGCGAGAGAATACAACAGGCCCGCCGCAGCCGCCAACAGCGCGCATATCGCGGCGAACCGCTCGTAGGAACCGGGTTGAACCTCCGCCGATTCCATCCCATCTGCTAGCACTTCTATGCCATGTCTCTGCTCCTTTCGCATGGTGATTGCTCCCTTATTAGAGCGTAATGGCGCGATGGATTGCCCACAGTTTGGTTCGCATTATACTGCTGTTTTCGTTCGCATACAATCCAGATCAGCGACGATTTTCACGTCGCAACAAACAAGAGGCTCTGACCTTCGCCACAAGCCCTGTCCATCGCGCTTGACCGGCCCCGCCCAAGCGGTTATACTTAAAGGTATAAAGGAAGAATCCGAGGTCGTTTTAGAGACCTCTTTGGAGTGCTATACACGGCAATGATTGACGATAAATTAGAGAGCATCGAGCAACACTACGTGCAGCTTGAAGAGATGATGTCCCAGCCGGAGATCGCCACCGACCATAAGCGCATGACCGAGATCGGGCGCGAACGGGCCGAGTTGACCGACCTGGTAGACACGTATCGCCGGTACAGGGAGATTAACCGCCAGATCACCGACACCGAAACACTCTTGCGCGATGGGGCCGATCCGGAGATGGCCGAGATGGCGCGCGCCGAAATCGAAGACCTACAAGCGCAACACGACGCCCAGATGGACGAGCTAAAGCGCCTCCTCCTCCCCAAAGACCCCAACGACGACAAGAACGTTATTATCGAGATCAGGGCCGCCGCCGGGGGCGAGGAAGCGGCTCTCTTCGCTTACGAACTGTACGGCATGTACACGCGCTACGCCGAGAAGCAGGGTTGGAAGACCGAGGTGCTGTCCAGCAGCCCCAGCGAGATCGGCGGCATGAAGGAAATCATCTTCGAGGTGAGGGGTAAGGGCGCGTACAGCCACTTCAAGTTCGAGAGCGGCCCCCACCGCGTGCAGCGCGTGCCCGTCACAGAGTCGCAGGGGCGCATCCACACCTCGGTTGCCACCGTAGCCGTCATGCCGGAGGCCGAGGAGATGGACCTCCAGATCAACGAGGACGACATCAAGCTCGACGTGTACCGTTCGGGCGGGCACGGCGGCCAGAGTGTCAACACCACCGACTCGGCAGTCAGGCTGACCCACATCCCCACCGGCCTGGTAGTGATCTGCCAGGACGAGCGCAGTCAGCTAAAGAACAAGATCAAGGCCATGACCGTACTGCGCTCTCGGCTGTACGATATGGAACTTGCCAAGCGCCAGCAGGAGATGGGCGACGAGCGCCGCTCGCAGGTGGGCACGGGCGCTCGCTCGGAGAAGATACGCACCTACAACTTCCCCGATGATCGAGTGACCGACCACCGCATCAAGCTTACCGTGTCGGGCGTGCCCCGCATCCTGCAAGGCGACATAGACAACCTGGTAGAGACGCTACGCCTGACCGACCAGGCCGAGCGACTGCGTGCGGCCGGGCTGTCCGCTTGAGTTGTGAGTTGCGAGTGATTATTGGTAATTTATAACTCGCAACTGGTTACACATGACCGTTGACGACGCGCTTCGGCAGGCTATGAAACGTCTCTCCCCCTATTCATCGTCCCCACGCCTCGATGCCGAAGTGCTGCTCGCTCACACGCTCCAAATGGGCCGTGCTTCCCTTCTCGCCCACTCCGTTGATAGCATGAGCCGGGAGCAAACCACCGCCTACAACGCCCTGATAGAACGTCGGGCGTATGGCGAGCCGGTTGCCTATCTGACCGGGCACAAAGAGTTTTTTGGGCTGGGCCTGCTTATCACCCCCGACGTGCTGGTGCCCCGGCCCGAAACCGAAAGCGTGGTTGAGGCGTGCCTGCAAGCCCTGTCCGAAAACGAACCTGCCAATCTTGCCGATATCGGCACAGGCAGCGGGGCGATCCTGGTGGCGGTCGCCGAAAACAGGCCACAAATAAGAGCCTACGGTACGGACATATCGCCTGCCGCCCTGGACGTAGCCCGGCGTAACTGCGAATTGTATGGGTTAAGAGAAAGAGTTACCCTTTCGGTGGGCGACTTGCTCGAGCCGCTGCCCGAAAGGGTAAATGTGATAGCCGCCAACCTCCCCTATGTGCCCCCCGGCGAGGCCACGCCCGAAGTGGCCGCCTGGGAGCCTAACGTGGCGGTGTTCGGCGGTGGCGAGGACGGTACGGCCCTCATACGCCGGTTTCTGGCCGAAGCGCCCAACTATCTCTTGCCAGGCGGTACGGTCGTCCTGGAAACTGCTTACTCGCAGGGCGTGGCGGTGTCGTCGCTTGCAAAGACCGCCTTCCCTACAGCCGAGGTACAGGTGCTGAAAGATCTGGCCGGCTACGACCGCATTGTGGTGGTAAAAACGCCATGACTATCAAACTGCTCGCCCTCGACCTCGACGGCACGATATTCGGGGACGACCTGATAATCTCCGACCGCACCAGGCACGCCATACGGTCGGCCCAGCAAGCGGGCGTGCTGGTGACAATAGCCACCGGACGTATGTTCAAATCGGCCCGCCAGGTAGCGTCCGAACTGGGCATCGGCGCGCCTCTCATCTGCTACCAGGGCGCGCTCATACGCCACTGCGACACGGGCGAGACCCTTTATCACAAGACCGTGCCCCTTCCGCTAGCCCACAGTATCATCACCGAAACGGACCGCCTGGGCCTGCACCTCAACGTCTACCTGGACGACAACTTATATGTGGCCCACGTCACGCCCGAAGCCGAGTTCTATTCCAAAATCAACAGGGACTTGCCGATGAATGAAGTAGGCGACCTGCACGCCTGGCTGGACGCCCAGGGCGGGGCCGAGCCGACCAAGCTGGTAATCGTCACAGACCCGGACAAGACCGACGGTGTGCTTGCCCTCTTCACAGGGCTATACGGCAACCGCCTGCAAGTCACCAAGTCGCACCCCCGCTTCACCGAGTTCACCAACGCCGAATGCTCGAAAGGGATGGCGCTGGCCTTCCTGGCGAGCTACTGCGGGGTGCAGCGCGAAGAAGTGATGGCAATCGGCGACGGCCACAACGACCTGGACATGATCGCCTGGGCAGGGCACGGCGTCGCCATGTCTAACTCTCCCGAACCCGTCCTCAGAGCCGCCCGCACCGTCTGCCCGCCCCTGTCAGAAGACGGCGCAGCAGACACAATTGAGCGACTCGTGAAACGTGAAACATGATGCGTGAGGATTTATTCACGTCCCACGCTTGGCCCGAAACTTGCCTCTTAAGCGGCTGGACCAGTAAGGAGGTGTTGGCATGAGGAAATTGCGATGGGTGGCCCTGAGCATTGCGCTTGCGCTCGTATTGCCGGTGTTGGCCGCTTGCGATAGCGGCACGCCAGCCACCCCCGTACCCACGACCATACCTACCGAGATAAGCAGCGTGGCCGTGCAGACGGCCACAGCCCTACCCGCAACCACGAGCGAAGCGGCCACCGCGGTCGCAACAGCGGCAGGCGGCACCCTCAGTCCCCAGGACACGGCCTATCTCAACAAGGTGAGCGACCTGGCGACCAAACTGCAAAACTCGCAGGAGATAGCCGACGCGACGAAAGCGACCGGCGATGCCGCTAGCCAGGCCCTGATAGGCGGCAACGTAGACACAAACGCCCTCACCGACAAGCTCAATAAGGCCGTCACCTTTGTGAACGGCATAGCCGACCAGGCCACCGTCCTCAACCCGCCCGCCGACCTCCAATCGGTGCAGGACCAACTGGTGAAATCGGTGAACAGCTACCAATCCACCTTGACATCCGCCCAATCAGCCATAGCCAACCAGAACTGGACCGACGCAGGCACCGCCATCGCGGGCATCGCCCAGGCCGCCACTGACCTCGCTAACCTGACCGCAGACCTGGCGGCCCGTAGTGGTCGGTAGTCGGTGGTTGGTTACTCTTGACATACCGACTACCGACTACCGACGCTTTGACAGGCCACCAGCGTAGTAGTATAATCTTTATATAGAGCGTGTCGGAGATACGCCGGATAATTAGAACCTAATTGCCCTGACTCGCGTTAGCTATGATGTAGAAGGGAACGCAGCCTGATTAGACAGAGCGGCTGCGCCTCGACTGCGGTTTAGCCTTCATGGAGCTTCACAATGTAACACCAAGCTGGTGCTCCATATGATTAACCGTCAATCCCCGTCGCCCCATATAGTATATCGCCAGGGAATCTGAACCTTCGCCGCACGAGTGGCGATACAGCCCGATCAATCGGGAGGAATAAAAGGAATGACCGACAATAAATGGCTTAGAAGCAGCTTTGTGTGGGTTATCATTATGGTAGCCATGTTGGTGCTTTTCTTCACCTTCGTGAGCCAGCGTAACCCCAACCCGCCGATACCGATCTCGACGGTCGTGGATGACGTGAAGTTGAGTAAAGTATCCAAGATTACTACTCGCGAAGAGAGCAACGACATCACCGTCTGCTACGGGGCAGACTGCAAAAGCGGCGAGCAAAAGACCTCGCAGATGCCATCGGGCACCAGCATCTATGAGCTCCTCAAGGACGCTGGCGTGCCTGCCGAGAAGCTGCCGCTCATCGAGGTCGAGAAAGCGCCCACATGGGGCAACTATATCGGCATACTCGGCTTCTTGCTGCCGACCGTTGTGCTGATAGCGGTTTTCGTCTTTATGATGAGGCAGGCGCAGGGGACAAATAGCCAGGCGATGTCGTTCGGCAAGTCCCGCGCACGGCTCTTCACCGGCAACAAGCCGACCATTACCTTCGCCGACGTGGCGGGCGTGGAGGAGGCCAAGCAGGAGCTTGCCGAAGTGGTAGAGTTCCTCAAGTACCCGGACAAGTTCAATGCCCTGGGCGCGCGCATACCGCGCGGCGTGCTGCTGGTCGGCCCTCCGGGCACCGGCAAGACAATGCTCTCTCGCGCCGTCGCGGGCGAGGCGGGCGTGCCCTTCTTCTCCATATCCGGCTCCGAATTCGTCGAGATGTTCGTGGGCGTCGGCGCGTCGCGCGTGCGCGACCTGTTCGAGCAGGCCAAGCGCA
>JBBSGN010000011.1:0-14338 GCA_038254085.1 Chloroflexia bacterium
CATGCAGATGGTGCATGAGCATGTCGAAGCAGTGCGCGCCCTTCCCAGCGACCTGACCGAGCGGATGCTCCTCGGCTTCCTGCAAGACCGCGCCCAGCACGTTGACGAGCTAACTAACCGTACCGGCCTTCCCGCCTCCACCATCAGCGCCATGCTGACGAGCATGTGGACACAAAGACAGGAATGTTTCGGCCCTGCGTGTACCCTTTACAGCCTTTACCGCCGTGCCGACTGCCGACGAGTTTTACCAGAGCCGCCGCAAGGTGCTACCCGAACCCGCCGACCTGCTGGCCGAAGTTCGGGCCGCAGGTTGGAGCGCGACGGCGAAAAAACATGGGGTCACTGACGCCACGATCCGCAAGAGGCTACGGAAAGCAGGACTCGCGCCATCTGAGGCAAATGCGACCGATAGTAGTGCGGCTTAGTAACGCTCTGCCCCAGCAAAAAAGCGACGTGTGGTAGCGTAGCTTTTTTGCGCCGACCACGAACCGCACGCCTCGGCTATTCATGATAATATAGCAAATCGATAGTCTCCCGTATTTCGACATCTCCTGAGGAGAGCATAATGACTTATTACACCGACATATTCTCGCCGGAAACGTATGAAGCCTTTAGCCGTTCGAGCAGGGATATTTCCGGCTTCAGCCCACAGCAGCGTGCCCTTGTAAACAAAGTTCGGACAGGGGATAAGCTCGTCTGTTACCTCACGAAGCTATCTAGGTGGGTAGGGATATTAGAGGTAGTAAGCAAGCCTTTTGAAGATAGCACACCTATCTTTTACGAAGAGGACGACCCGTATGTGCTCCGGTTCAGGGTAAGGCCGCTGGTCTGGTTGGAGAAAGAGAAGGCTATTCCGGTGCGAGACGATATGGTCTGGCATAGCCTCAGCTTCACTGCTGGGCATGACAAGAACTCGACCTTGTGGACAGGAGTAGTACGCAGCAACCTGAGGAAGTTAGACGAGAAGGACGGTGCCTACCTGGAAAAGCTCCTTCTCGAACAGCAGGCGGGAAACAAAACGTTTCCCGTGGACGGGGACGAGTATCACAAACTGCTCAAACACAGGGTGCGGGTACTAAACAGAGTAGTAACTGTTACGGTACCAGAGGGTACAGGTGCAGAAGAAGGCGACGACGAGCCGATTAGACCCCAGGAAGTCCGCGAGTCTGCAAAATTGCAAGCCCTACTCGCAAAAATCGGGGCAAGAATGGGCCTAAAGATTTGGGTGCCTCGCAACAAGCGGAGTGCCGTGCAGAGCGAGTTAGGGGCGGACGCTCCCCCGTTGCTGGACGTTCTGCCGTTAAATTATGACCAGACGACATTACGGACAATAGAGGAAATAGACGTTCTCTGGCTAAGGGGCAGAGCAATTGTAAGAGCCTTCGAGGTTGAGCACACCACGTCGACCTACTCTGGCTTACTTCGCATGGCTGACCTGCTGGCATTACAGCCAAACATGGCAATTAAGCTGCACATAGTGGCACCTTCCGAGCGGCGTGAGAAGGTATTCCGTGAATTGCAGCGGCCAGTTTTCTCTTTGCTTGAAAAAGGCCCACTTTCGGAGAGTTGTACCTTCCTCTCCTATGACAGCGTTCGGGAGCTTTCCGGCCTGAAGCACCTTGCGTACACAACAGACAAGGTGTTAGACGAGTACGCAGAGGAAGCAGAGTAACTCAGCAGTTCTGACGCATAACCGACCAGCAACGCACCAGAACGCGTTAGTGCACCGGAGAGGCCCTTCCGAGTATTAACCGTGGAAACACCCTGGTTAACCAAACAGGTATGATATTATGAGACTGTGAAATCACTACCTACCGAGCAGAAACTCAGAGGCGGCTATTATACACCGGAGCCTATGGCCCACTTCTTAGCGGCTATTGGGGAAAGTCCTATGCCCGCATGGGGTAAGATCAGCCTGTAAGTACTGTACGCACGATTACGCAAATTTGGTATACTAACTCTACAACCACATATGGGGCACTTCATGAGAAGCGTTTTCTTCTCCGCAGCGCGCAGTCGTCGGACTCGCAGCGTGGGGATACGCTTCTCTTTTTGCGTTTAGAAACCCAAAGTACGAAAGGAGTTACCGTGAACAGCGAAGAAGTCAGACCAGAAGAAAGGTGGTTTTCGTATCGACAACTGTGCCAAAGATGGGCCAGCGAGTATCACACTGTACTCAGGCTCACGACAGGTATGGCGAAGCTCCGGCTCGGCAACCGTGTCCGAGTACCTGCGAGCGCAGTTTATAGGTTCGAGCGTGAGAACCTGGTGGCGCAGGGCAATCGTGCAGGCGAGCAATAGTAAAAAGCCGCCCGACACGGCCAATGTCGGCGGCTACGGAGAGTGTAATGAACAGCACCGAAGCACACTCCCGCCTTTATTCTACTGGATCGCGAGCCAGAACGGTAGCGGGGCCGCAAGGCGTACTTCCTTATTTAGTACTTAATACAGGAATTGCTACACTCCCGCAGACCGAAACAAAAAGGCGAGAACGACAACAAAAGATAGAGCAAGTCCAACAGGCAATAGCAGACATGCTCTCAGGACGAATCGCAGATTGCGGAAAGGAATTCGAGTGCATAGATAGACTCGGCAGGCTCTATACCCAGACAACCCGCTGCAACCTGATCTGGTGCTGTCCAGCCTGTTGTGAACGGGCCAGCGGCCAACGCAAGCGGGAGCTACGCGGAGCCGCAAACAGGTGGAAAGCGGCAGGTGGGGAAACACTTATGACGACCTTCTGCCTTTACCATGACCCCTGCACGCCGCTAACCACTGTCCTGAACTCCCTTCAACAATCCTACCGAGCCTTCACCGAAGGGAAAGGGTACACCACGCTGAAGCACAGATTCAGGCATTACGGGCAGCGTGCGGGGCTTGGAAGTCACTTTCAGCGAGCAAAGCGGCTGGCACCCGCACTTTCACGCTTTGCTTTTCTTCGAGCCTGGAGTCGAAGTAGAAGCGCAGGCGGTCGAGTGCGACCTGTTGAGGCGGTGGCTTGCAAGTGCCAGGAAAATGGGCGGATATGCCAACGAATATGGCCTGGCGGTTACTCACGGCGATCCGGCTTATCTCACTAAAGGCGTTACGTTCAGCACCGACCCGCAGCGGCTCACCGTGTGGGACTTGGCCGAGTGCTTTGCCGAGACTGGCGACCTGGACGCCGCAGATCGATTTCGTGAGTACACCGTGGCATTGAAGGGCAGGCAGCAACTCAGGTGGTCGCCCGCGCTCAGGGCGCAGCGGGGCACCAGCACCAACAACCGTAGGTGCCGACAGTGATAAGCCGGAACCTGCCACCTGGCTATTGCGTCCCTTGCCCCACGTGCGGCGCGGGTACGATATACGCTTCGCCTGGTGTCGAGACGTGCCTGCTCCAATCGGTCGCCGCATGGGACGATTACGTTGCTTGTTCGGCTGGCGGAGGACTTGGGGGCAACTCAAAGTGGTTTTATCCGCCGCTTGATTAGAAATGCCGCTAGCGACCTCACCACACCCACCTCGGCCGCGCCGGCGGCTGGTAGGGGTAGAACGCCGGGTTGGGAGCGGTAGAACTATGCAAGCAGGTGATCTCTTGCCCTCCGACCGACTAAATATCGTGCTCGGGAAACTTTATGAAAAGGCGCTGCTGCGTCTAGCCGAGGTTGAGGAGCGGACAGAGGGAGACAGCGCAAAAGAAAAAGCCGGCAGTTCAGACCGGCTCAAAGGAGTGCAACCGATTGGCAATAACAAATTGCAACCCCCCGAATTATAGCAAGAAACACGGTGTGCTGCAAAAGGCGGTGATGGTATGACCGCGACCAATCAACACGCCCCGCTCGGCTTCCTGGCCGAAGCGAGTCATATGCTCGTACTTCTCTACGGGGTCTTTTACGTCTACAAGGTCCATGCGCCAGCCTTGTGGCACAAACGTCCCAAACTTTACAGGCATTGATCTGCTCCTCATGATGTATAATCTTGCTGTCAACCGGCTCTGTTAGATGCGCTCGCTAAGCAAAGCGCAACATTGAAAGGAGCAATAAGTGGGCCGCCTGAGGTCCGCGGTATTGCTGCCTCGGAGGTATTTACTATTATGAAGCAGAGGAACAACACTCCTGTTATGTTGGCGGCCGACATCGCGCCCGGTACTTGCAAGATCGGCAACGTAGGCGGCATAAATGTGGCCGTATTCAACGTCGACGGCAATTTTTACGCGGTACAGGCAAACTGCACCCATGCAAACGGGCCGCTATGCGAAGGCTCTATCTGGGGCGAGATAGTGACGTGTCCCTGGCATACCTCCGAGTTCAACGTTCGCACTGGTGAGGTGGTATCCTCGCCCGCAGAAAGGCCACTTGGCACGTATGGGGTTACGGTCGAGGACGGCATGATAACTGTCAGTGTAGAAAGCGTCCCGGTTCCTGCAAGCCGCGAGTCCTGATGACCGTCTCTTACTGGCAAGATGCCTCTACCGACCAGACTCTTGAATGCGACACCTGTGTGGTTGGGGCGGGCATTGTCGGGCTGTACCTGGCCCGAATGCTGGCGAGGCAGGGGCAGCGGGTATGCGTGCTAGAAGCCCGGCATGTGGCGGCTGGTGCATCAGGGCGTAATGCGGGCATGGTGCTCACAGGCACAGCATATTATTACCACGACGCTATACGCTCATACGGCCATGACCTCGCCCGCGAGATATGGCGCTTCAGCCTGCACAACCGCGAGGTAAGGGCTTTTGCCTACGTTTTACGCCCTCACTCGTCAATGACGAATGAAATCTTTGCGTTGATCCTGTATTGGACGATTTTGTTGTTTTCGACTATGCCCTGGAACTCCTGGATGTAGACCGATCTGATGTTGCGGATGGTCTTGGAGGCGTGGGTGATGGCATCCTGGGCTGCTTGCTCCCAGCTTTTGTCCGATTCTGCCAGTAGCTCGATTACCTTTACTACCTTCATTTGCTTGCTCCTTTCTCCTTGTATCAGGGTGAAAAGTCTCGCTCCGTCACCCACAATTCGCCTTCGGGTGAGGACTTGGCGCGCGGGGTGAGGCCGGGGGCGGACATGACCCTTGCAGCACGTATAGTGCCATCTTGCAGCATTTCGTCCATGATACGCTCGGTCACACCTGGATCCCAGCCGAAGAGACGTGGGAAGACGGCGGGTGGTGCGCCGATAGACGATTGCAGATAGCGGCCTATCAGGTGGCGCATGGCAAGACGGCTGTTGTATTGCCGCGCTTGCTCTGCAACGTTGGGCGCCCACCTGAGCAGTAAGTCGTACTCGTAGCAGTACTTCCAGCGGTTAGCAGTGGACACTCCCGATTTGACTATCTTCAGGTCGGCTTGTAACTCGACTATGGCACGCTCGAAGCGACGAGCGTTATCGCCGCCGCCCACCATGCCGCTTGCCTTTCGGATCGCGCTGGTGGGCAGCGGTCCCTCCGCCAGCAGCACCTCATAGATCGTCTTGGCCTCGACGCTCATCAGGCCGTCGGCGTATGCCTCCAGGTAGTCGTCCAGTTCGCCGTAGTTGCTGGACAGGGCGTAGATGGCGGGCAGGTCGTTTAGCGAGACGAAGGCGGGCTTGCCGCGCACCAACTTCCCGTACCAGGCGCGCTTGCGAGCCGGTATGTTATCCTTCCAGTCCCAGGTCTTGCCGAGTGCCCAGTCGTGGTGGTGCTTGGGCAATTTGCGCTCACAGCCGTTGATGGCGCTCCACAAATCGGGTAGCGGCAGCTTGTCTCCTGGGAACAGCAACGCCACGCCCACCTCGTTGATGAAGCGCACCGCCTCGGCCTGCGTCTTCACCTTGAGGTCGGGGCGCATCCGGTAATGCGCGGCCCGAATGTTGGCGATATCGGCGTATTGTACGATCGGAGTCTCTATGGCTTCAGATAGCATGATACGTCCGTTTCTAGTGTTTTACTATTCAGCCCTCAGCAACGGAGGCGGGATACGATAGCTGGGTGCCTTGAACTTCGGCCCAGGGAGTGAGGGCGTGCGCTTGTTCCTTCGTCTCGCTCATTATATCTCGTACCTGGAAGCCGCGTACCAACAGGGCGTCGCCTATCAGCGAGCGGTGGCAGCGCCAGGGCACCGCCTCTGCGCACATTATAGTCACTTGCTTATGACTTGCAAGTTGCATTAGCTCCTCCAGGCCGGCCATGAACTCCGAGGTCTGCATGTAATCGGCATAGCCGCGAAAAGACTCGTTACGCCATGCGGTGTTCCGGGAATCGGGACTGGGGCGGCGCAGCCCACCCAGTTCTGGTATGTGCGAGTAGCCGATCCCCACCGCGCTCAGTGCGTCCGGTAGCGTATCACGGTTGAACTGGGGGTTGTGGCGAGAGCGCGGCACTGTACGCACGTCCACCACCTCGGCTACTCCGTACGCCCGCAAGATGTTGATGAACTCGTCCAGTGGCCGGGTTGAGTGTCCTATCGTCAGCACGGTTGGCGTTGCGGTGGCATTTCGCTTGGTCATTATCTTGGCCTTATGCGGCTCTTTCCCACTCGGGTCGCAGATGCGGTCCCAGCTCGGCGATCACCATGCCGCCCAGGATAAGCACGGCTCCGGCTAGAGCTATTGGCCCCAGACGGTCGCCTTGCAGCCAGAAGCCGAACGCAGCCGCGAATACAGGCTCCAAAGTGAAGAGAAGCGCGGTGTGAGTGGCGTTGGTGAAGCGCTGCACGCCTACCTGGATCACGATTGTCGCGGCAGTCACCACCACGCCGAGGAAGATGATGCCCACCCATATCTCCGGCTTGATGCCCACTACCGGCTGCTCAAACAAGAGGGCGCTCAGGCCATTGAGGAGGCCCACCGTCAGCACCTGCACCAGCGTCAACCGCAACGGGTCGGCCCAGGCGGCCACTCTGGCTACCAGGACGATTTGCAGCGCGAAGGCAAAGGCGCACCCCAGCACGAGGGCGTCTCCCCAGTTGACCCGCAACCCTTCGTCCAGCCTGAGACTGAGCATCGCCAGACCCAACGTCGCCAGGACCACTCCCAATATGGCCCACACGCCTGGAACCTGCTTTAGTAGGAACACAGCCATCACTGGCACAAGCACCACCGACAGGCCCGTAATGAACCCTGCGTTGCTGGCCGAAGTGTATTGCAAACCGAGCGTCTGCAGGGCGTATCCGGCCCATAAAGCGAGGCCGATCAGGACGCCCCACC
The DNA here is from genome assembly GCA_038254085.1 of Chloroflexia bacterium. GTDB lineage: Bacteria > Chloroflexota > Chloroflexia > QHBQ01 > JADMIH01 > JADMIH01. The sequence continues at coordinate 7,161 of JBBSGN010000011.1, forward strand.
GCATCTCGCGCAGTGACAGCCCCTTCAATCTGCCAGACAAGACCGCAGCCAGCGCCAACGCCAATGCGGCCAGGGCAAACCGCGCCGTCAGGTACACCATCGGCGATACCTGCTGGACAATGTCCTTGACCAGCACAAACGTCGTACCCCACACGAGGGTCACCACTACCAATGCGCTGTCGGCCCATACCTGGCGTTGGCGGTCTGCCTGCGTGCTTTTCTGTGCAGCCGTTGCGGTTGCCATACGCAAATTATACAGTGACCAGTGACCAGAAGTTAGTAGTAGGTAGAAGGCACAACTGGTCACTGGTCACTCGTCGCTAGCGCGTTGACAGGCTGTAACCCCACCCATATACTCTTATAGCATGGATGGTCTTCCGGGGGTTAGCGTGGTCATCCCGACTTACAACCGGGCGGGTATGCTGCGCGCGGCTGTGAAGAGCGTTTTGGCCCAGACCGTGCCGGTTAGTGAGATCGCGGTTGTGGACGACGGCTCGACCGACGAAACGCCCACCGTGATTGACCAACTTGTCACGCAGGGAGCGCCGATAATTTACCTGCGTGGACCGCACCGTAACCAGAGGGGCACGGCGCGCAACAGAGGTGTGGAGGCCACCGGCGCCCCGGTCGTGGCGTTTCTCGACTCGGACGACCTGTGGCTACCCGAGCGGGTAGAGCGACAACTTATGGGCCTGGCAAGCATGCCGGACGCTGGTTTCGCTTTCTGCAACCTGCGCCGCTTCGATGAGAACGGCCTTATGCCCGGCAGGCCCTACCTTCCTATGACGGCAGATTATAACGGCGATATATTGGGTGATGTGCTGGAAGAGGCGCTGGCGGTGTCCAGTACGTTGATGGTGCGCCGCGAAGCGTTTGAGCGAGTAGGCGGTTTTACCAATCTACGCATGAACGAGGACTACGAGATCACACTAAGATTGGCCACATCCTACTCGGCAAGCTATCTTTCCGAGCCGCTGGTGCTGATACGCGAGCACGCCGGGCGTACTTCACGGTCTTACGGCGAGATGCCGCTGCTCGATTACATTCGTATCGTGCGAACGTTCCTCTCGCGACACCCTGGCTTGCCTGCCGAGACCCAATCTCGGGGGCGCAGAGGTTTGGCTAACGCGCATTTCAAGCTGGCGCGCCTCCTTCTGGAACGCGGGGAACGAGCAAGAGCGCGACAACACCTGCGGGCACTTGTTAAGCTCCGGCCCTGGGACCGACGCACTCCCGGCGCTTATCTTCGCTCCTGGTTGCCTATGCGGACCGCCTAAGTGAGTCTGCCTCCACTCGCCACTCGCCACTCGCCACTCGCCACTCGCAGGTCCTTGGGCTTCGCCCAATTCGGGCAACTCATAACTCGCCTGGCCGCCTTCGCACGTAGGCGGGTGGTGGGCGACTTGTTAGTGACCTTTGGCGGGCGCTGGGTGCAGATACTGCTTGGGTTGGCAGGTAACATCATCTCCGCTCGCGCGCTCGGCCCGGCGGAGTTCGGCAGGTTTGGGCTGGTGCTGGCTACTATCACCATCTGCGGCACGCTCGCCGACGCGGGGCTGACCTACGCGGCAATCAGGTCTATCGCCAGCTACAACGCGCGTGGTGACGACAGAGCTTATGCTGTCGCGGGAACCTACCAGCTCTTGCGGTTAGGAATGGGCGCAGCCGGTTCATTGCTTGGCTTGGTCTTGTCACAACCGATTGCGGCATTGGTGCTGGGCTACGCCGACCTGACGCCCTATCTCCAGCTTGCCTTTTGCACGCTGTTTGCGCTGGGCGTCAGCAGCTATCCGGGCACGGTGCTGGTGGGGCTTGCCCTTTTCAAGAGGCTCGGTCTCGCGGGCGTGTTGAACGCGGTCATCACGGTTTCGGGGATTGGCGCGCTCTGGGCGGTCGGAAGGTTGGACCTCGGCACGTTGATAGCCTGGAACGTCATTTTGCCCCTGATCAGCACGATACCTGCTTGGACGCTCATGCCCGCCGGCTGGTTGCCCTGGCGCTTCAATCGCCAGGCATGGAAATCGCCCATCCAGGGTGAGATCGCAAGAGAAATCATCCGGTTCGGCAAGTGGATGGGCGTGTCGCTACTTGGCTCGATTATCGTCGCGCAGGGAGACCTTTTGTTGTTGGGGAGACTGACGACGCCAGCAGTCGTGGGCGTTTATTCGGTGGCCCTGGCGCTGGCTTCACGTCTCGACACGCTGAACCAAAGCCTCTATACAGTGATGATGCCGCGCGCCAGCCGCCTGCGCGGTGCGGCGGAAATGAGGCGCTATTTGCGGCACGTAACCTGGGGTTCGGCGGCATTGGCCGGAATGCTAGGTTTGGCGGCGATCATCGCGCAGCCTCTGATTGTCGTGCTGTATGGCGAGCGGTATATAGCGTCGGCGGGCCTGTTCCTGGCGCTGATGGTGGTCGTGCTGTTCGACCTGGCGACCAGTTCGCTCTTTCTGGTGGCCTTTCCGCTCAATCGGCCTCGCCTGCTTGCCCTCGCCGACTGGTTGAGGGTGGGAGTGTTAGGGCTTGCCGGTTGGCTGCTTATCCCTCGTTACGGGGGATACGGCGCGGTAATGGCCCGTCTCTTGGCCCGCGTCACCGGCACCACTGTGACCCTCTGGGCCTTACGAAGAGCCATAAGTTCGACGGCAGAGGAGCAGCAGACAGGATACGCGATGGTGGACGACCGACAACCGACGACCGACGATGAATAACCGACGACCGACTACCGACAACTATCGCCCTTCGTCCTTCCTCACAAACTCAATCAGCAAATGGTCTCCGATGAGGTAGGCGGGCCAAACGCCGGACAGCAGGCGGTCGAGGCGTGCGAGCAGGCGGAAGAAGCGGGGGGCGCGCTTGATGAGACCGTCCAGGTAAAGCGGCGGCAGGAGCCAGGGGAGACCTCGACGGCGGACCGTGCGGAAATAGGGGCGGAACACGCGCTCGATTGTGCCGGTATTCCAATAATAGCAGGTGAAGCGTTCCTCTTGCCAGTCGGGGCGCGATGTGGCTGAGGCCCTGCCTCCCCAACGGCGGAAGGCCATGCTGGGCTGCCTGGCGCGCAAGTACCACGCGGTCTCCCACAGGCAGTAGCGGTTGAGTATCGAAAAGACCAAGCGCCCTCCTGGTCTGACCAGCTTTGCCAGGGCTGCGGCCACCGGCTCCAGCGATGGCTCGCAGTTGAGCGGCCCCATGCTCGAATATACTCCGTCGAACGCACCCTCTCCGTACTGTGTGACCAGTTCGCCCAGTTTGTGCGCCGGAAGGACCACCGGGGTGATCCGCCCGGCCAGCGCTTCGGCATGACCTCCCGGTGCGAGCTTGGCTTTCAGTGTTTCGATCATGCCGGGTGCAGCATCTGTCGCTACTACGCTTGTGCCGCGCGCCGCAAGATGGGTCGCCTCTATGCCGGTGCCGCACCCAATTTCAAGCACCGTATCACCGGGGCGAAAGGCAGCATCCAATGCGGCCAGGCTGCGATGGCGCGTCCATCGGGCCAGTGGGTTATGTCGTTCGTCCGAATCGAAGAAGGAGGATGCGTGGCTGAATGCCTGGGCAGACGTTACCTGGTTCGTGGCCTCCGTACCGGCCAGGCTCTTGTTGGCGCGGGCTTCTATGGTTGGAGTCATAGGATTCGATTCGGGTCCGGCGATGAAGTAAACTGGAAGGCGCAAAGAGGCCGCCAGCTGTCACACTGGTTTGATGATAGCATCAGGGCGCAAATCTTGTCAATCAATCTGGGGACGCTTTGGTCGCTGCTCTTCCAGTCTCAATGCCCGGTCCTCCGGGCTTGCCTATATTCGGGAGCCTGATCGAGTTCCGTCGAGACCTCCCGCATCTCCTGCTGCGCGCTTACCGAAAGTATGGAGACATATGCGTGCTGCGCGTGGGTTCTCGGCGGGTTATATTCGTAAACTCGCCGGAGTACGTGCGGACCGTCCTACTGGACCACACTGACGCTGTGGAGAAGCGGTCGGGTGGGGGTAGCGCCAAAGCTCTCATAATCGGCAACGGGCTACTGAACAGCGAAGGCGCGTTCCACGAGAGACAACGTAAGCTGTGCGCGCCGGCCTTCCAGCCCAGGCGGATAGCGTCTTATGACGCTACGATGGCCGGTTATGCCGAGCGCGTCCAAAGTAGCTGGGCCGACGGGTCGGTGCTTGACCTGGGCGAGCAGATGAACACCCTGACGATGGGAATCGCCGGTAAGGCGCTCTTCGACGCTGACCTGCTCGACGAAGCCGATGAGCTACGGCGTGCCCTGGTGATGGCCCGGCGCTTCATTAGCGACCAGGGCCAAAGCCTGGTGCGACGGCGCATTCCGCTCTCCTGGCCGACACCCCGCAACCGCCGGTTCAGGCAGGCCGTTGAGCGCCTGGACGCCACAATTTACCGTATGATTGAGGAACGGCGACGGTCGGGAATAGACACAGGCGATTTGCTCTCGATGCTGTTGGTGGCGCAGGAAGAAGGCATGGAACGTATGACCACTCAGCAGGTACGCGACGAAGCGGTTGACCTGTTTTGGGCCGGGCATGAAACCAGCGCCATCGCCTTGACTTGGACATGGTATCTGTTGGCGCAGCACCCGGAAATCTATAGACGGTTGCGTGAGGAGCTTGATCGAGTGCTGGGGGGGCGGACGCCGACTGGCGCGGACATACCTGGCCTTACGTACACTCAGCAGGTCTTCAAAGAGGCGCTACGAATATATCCGCCGATTTTCGCCTTTGGCCGCCAGACGGAACGAGTCCTTCGCCTGGGCGAAGACGAGTTGCCCGTTGGCAGCGACCTGATGATAAGCCCCTACACGCTTCATAGGCGAACCGACGTGTTCCCCGACCCGGACCGTTTCGATCCCGACCGATTCGCGCCGGAGGAAGAACGGCAACGGCCCCGTCTGGCGTATCTCCCGTTCGGTAGCGGCCCCAGAGTGTGCATTGGGGCGCATTTCGCCATGATGGAGGGCACGCTTGTGCTGGCGACGGTGGCACAGCATATCCGCTTTGAATTGGTGCCGGGCCAGCGTATCGTGCCGGAGGCAGTCATGACGCAACAGGCGGGTGAGCGAGTACTAGTGACCGTGCGGCGGCAGGATGGCAGAAGGCAGTAGGCAGAAAGTAGAGCGCTGAGCCCACAACGACTCGACTCGCGCCTGGTTAGATGCGGGAAAAGAGGACGGAAATCAAAGTTGATGGGACCAAGGCGGGCGCCCAGCCAGGGGAGGGTGCGGAACGTCGGGCGCTTGCCATTACGCGAGCCGTTCCGTTCGCCCGACATGGCACGTTGCGCCTGGCGGTGATTGGCTTGCTGTTGGTGGCCGTCACGCTGGACCGCTACACGGTCATGATCGTGGGCCTGCACGTCAAGCTCGAACATGTTATGCTGTTCGTGCTGCTCGGTGCGGTGGTGTGGGGTATCGCGCGTGGACGCGAACAGGTAGGGATCGGCCCTCTGGTGTGGATCGCCCCGTTCTTGGCGGTCCTCCTATTGGCGTCTGTGTTGAACGCGCCCGACCGTGAGGCCAGCCTGCGCCATGCCGCGATGGTGGCGTTAGTCGCCTCTGCCACCTGGGTAGTCTACCGGCTAGTCAATACGCCCGAAAGGTTCCGCGTCGCCGTGCGGATGCTTGCCTGGCTAGGTGCTTTGGAGGCGGTGGTCATCTTCGCTGCGCTGATCGCCACCCAGTTTGGCGCAGCGCTCGGCACGCAGCCCGGCAACGGCGAGATAACTGTGCCACACGGCACTTTGTGGGAACCGAACATACTCGGCAGCTATCTGGCGGCGGCGGCAATGCTGCTCTTGTCCAGGCTGCTTGGCGAACATGACCGCTTCCGCGCTATATGGCTGGCAGGCGGATTGGCGCTCGCGTTGGCAGCGGTGGGGTTGAGCCTGGCGCGCGCCGCCTGGCTGGGCACACTTGTGGGCGGCGGGGTGGTGCTTGCCTGTTGGTGGTGGCAACGAAAGCAAGCAGGTGTGCCCGCCGTTTGGACGCTGGGTTTGCGATTCGCGCTCGCTTCGGCGTTGGTGGCGCTTCTCTTCCTGGTCGGGGTAGCGCCGTTCGCGTTTCCCAGCACGGCGAAAGGCGTCTGGGTGCGGATAGACCCGCGCTATTACACGCCCCAGCGCGACCCCTCGGTCCAGCTTCGAGCCGCTGTTTCCAGCCAGGCATTAGAGGGTATCAGGGCGCACCCCATAATTGGCAACGGGGCGGGCAGCTTCGAGACTAATCACACGGACGAGAAGGGCGCGCCTGGCTGGATCGGCAACCTGGAGCTTCATCTGCTCTATGACAGCGGCTTGCTTGGGGCGGCGTCGGTACTTATTGGGATCGTGGCGACCTCATGGTTGGCATTTCTCGCCCTCCGACGAGCGTCGGGGGGCAGCATGGACGTGGAGCCGGAGATAATTGGGCTGCTTGGCGCGCTCGCGGTGCTACTGGTCGCCTTTCAAGCTACCGAGGGAACCTGGCTGGCATTCACCTGGGTCTACCTGGGGTTGCTGGCGCGGGCGGGCAGCTTCAGGACAACTGCGGGGCAGGGTGCAACCACTCCACCAGGCGGCGCTCTATAGGGAAGCGATAGAAGTCTCGGTCCATGCGCCACCGCGCCAGGGTTTGCATAGGGCGGGCCAAGGGATGGCGATGCCGCCCATAGGCGTATTTCTGGTAGAACTTGAACTGCTCGACGCGGGCGTATTTAGCTTGCGAGACCCAAGGGCCTGCCGAACCGACAAAGTCGAAGTTGGCCCAATCCTCAAGCGTACAGGGGAAGTCGTAGTCGCTGGCGCGCACCTGGTCAGCCAATTCGTTGCCGGGGTACGGCTTGTAGAAGAAGACGGCTACCTCGAAGTCGGGACTCATGGCGCGTAGTTGCCTGGCGATGCGCAGACCTGCTTCGAAGCTGTCGTCAGGCTCGTCCGGGAAGCCCACAATGAAGTTCCAGATGGCGCCGATGTTGTGTCGGGCAAGCTTCTCAGCGGTAGTGAAGACTTGGGCCACCGTGATGTCCTTTTTGATGCGTTTGAGCATCTCGTCGGTGCCCGCCTCCACCCCCACCAACACACGTCCCAAAACGGCGCGACGTGTCAGCGCCAGCGTTTAGTCGGGCAGGCGATATCCTTGGTAGGCCCCCAACGTGCCCGTCCCCGCCACCAACAGCCCGCGCGGTAAGAAGGCG
>JBBSGN010000012.1:0-14172 GCA_038254085.1 Chloroflexia bacterium
CATCTCCCGCGCTCATGGTCGTGCATCTCCCGCGCTCATGGTCGTGCATCTCCCGCGCTCATGGTCGTGCATCTCCCGCGCGGCCGCTCAGTCTTTGTTGGCGTTTCCCACTAGCTCTTCGATCCACCCCAGATGCTCCTTGAAGTGCCCCGATGTGTTGCCGTAGAGAGTGTTGATCGCGGTTCGTCCGCCCTCTTGTCCGGCTTCCTTCGGCAAGTAGTGGCGATACGGTTTTTGCAGGTCCGCATCGCTCAACGATTGTACTAAATCAACAAGCTGCCCATGTACCTGGCGGAACTGCGACATCGCTTCATCAAGCGGCATATCCTTGCGCTCCTGATAAACGGCATCATTTATCTCATCATCGTCGCCACGCGAATACAACGCTTCGCCCACGCCGATCCCTTCGTGGCGCGGCTTACCTTGCAGGAAGAATACCACCGAGCGCTCCCACGCCGTCATGTGTATCACGTGGTCTTTGACCGTCCACCCCTGCGCGTCCCTGATGTCCGTCATCTGCTCTTCCGTCAGGCGGCCAAGCGCCTCGTTGAGCTTGTGCCAGGAGCTATCAATATCGTCCATCAACTCCGCTTTTGTTGTTGCGCGCCGTTCAGCCACCTTTTATCCCTCCTTAAACTGCGAGCGCCCGCTTCTTACCTCGTTACGCCCCATATCGCTCCTTCACAATCCGCTCTAGCTCCCTCAGCACCAGGTCGGGTCGTTCGTCCCGCAACAGGGGCAGGCTGCGGCGCTTGAAGCGTATCGATTCAGGATTGACGACGGCTGTCACCAGGCACTCCTCAAAATGCTCGCCTCTATTGAGGGTGTCGCCATCGGGCGCGATTACGCTGCTGTAGCCACCAAAGGCCACGCCGTCCTCATAACCGACCCGGTTGCAGTGGTAGATGAACACCGTGAGCAGTTCCGCGTACAGGCGCATCGCCATGCTCACGTCGTAGCTCGTATCCAGATAATCGTCGCCCGGCTTCACCCCACGCCCCGGCCCGGCGGCCACCATGAGCAGCGTGTCGGCCCCGTCGAGCCAGAGCAAATAGGGGAGCGACACATGCCAGTAGTCCTCGCATATCAGGAGGCCCATCCGCCCGAAGCGCGTGTCAAAGGCGTGGACATGCCTCCCCATGCCCACGTAGCGCATGTCGTCGAACATACCGTAGGTGGGCAGGTACACCTTGCGATGCACGTGCTTTATTTCGCCCTGCCCGATGTACGCCTGCGCTATATAGTGGACGAACCGCTCGTCCTCCTCGATGAAGCCGACGCAGATGTCCAGGTTGTGCCTCTCCGATGCGTCTATCAGCTTCTGAAGAGGGGGCGCAGGCGGCGACACGCGCATACCTATCTGGTTGGTGATGTCTTGCAGATAGTAGCCGGTCAAGCTCAATTCGGGAAAGATGAGCAGCGACGCGCCCGCGTCCTTCGCGCGCTCGATATACTCGAGGTGCTTGGCAAGGTTCGACTCGACATCGCCTAGCTTAACGTCTATCTGCGCCAGCGCCACCGTATACGGTTCGAGGGAAGGTTGGGTCATAAGCGCCTGCTCAGGGATCTCTTCACAGAAGCATTATACGTGAGGCGGTGGGTAATGAGCAATCGTTACGCGAGAAAGCGGGTAAGTTCTTGATAGAATGCCTCGGGCTGCTCGAGCCAGGGCAGATGGCCGCACTCGTTCAGCAGACAGATTCGGGCCTGGGGCATCCTCTGTTGGAGCAGATAGGCTTGGGTTATAGGCTCGAAGTCCTGGTAGCCGTACATAATCAGCACGGGCGCTTTTAAGCGGTCCAATTTATCTAATATCGAGACCTCGCGGTAGGAGTTATTTACGTGCCGGTTGATGATGCGGTTGGGGAACGGCCCGCTCAGGTACGTCTTGAGGAACTGCATCGCCTTTTCAGGCGAATAAAACCAAGCGCGCACCCGCATCGGCATGAGCGCTGCGTCGATTTCCCTGATTGCCTCCTCGTCCCCTTGTTGTAGAGCAACTCTCCGTTGCAAAGCCAGGTTAGCCCACTCCTCACGCTCATCTCTCGATAGTGGGTGCATCAGGTTCGCCGCAGCGACGGCGCTCATCTCATCAGTCAACGGCCCAAGCCCAGCTAATACCAGGCGATCCACGCGCTGAGGGTGCGTCGCGCCATAGAGGAGCCCCAAGTCAGCACCCCACGAATGGCCCACCAAATTAAGACGCTCTATCCCCAGTTCAACGCGCAAAGCCTCCAAATCGTCTACGAACCGCCCAACATCCAGGGTGGTCTCATCCAGTATGCCAAGCACCGAGCCGCCCGTGCCTCGCTGGTCGTACAAAACGCACCGGAACTGCTCACATAGAGGCTCTGCCACTGGCCGCAGATAACTGTGCTCATCTCCCGGCCCGCCATGCAAAAGGAGTACAGTAGGACCGTTGCCCCGGTCGTACCAAGCGAGATTGAGATCAGACACCGCAAGGGTATGTTCGCGCCAGAGAGCCTTGCTCACGACACGCCATCCTGTTTCTGTGCGCCTGCCAACTTCATCAACTCATCCACGATAGCGTCTGCCGCCCCAGGCATAGCTAGTTTGAGCGCGCCTTCATCCATCCGGGCCAACTTTGACCTGTCGCTGATGAGACCGCAAACCGTCTCTACGAGGCTATCGGGCGTAAGGTCGTTTTGCAGGAGGACTACAGCGCCGCCCTCGCGTTCCAGGGCGCGGGCGTTGGCCTCTTGCTCGCCACCCGCAGCGCCCGGTAGCGGTATTAGCACCGAGGGCTTGCCGAGGTTGGCAAGCTCGTTCACCGTGCCCGCCCCCGCCCTTCCCAGCACCAGCGAGGCAAGCGCGTATACGTCGCCCAGTTCATCCCCGATGTAAGGTTGCACCTTGTAGCGAGCTTGTTGCTCTGTAGGCATATTGGCCTGCGCCTCCTGGAGCATTCGCAGATCGATTCCTGTACCGTCCGGCCCTTCCCCGCACTGGTGTATCACCTGGCAGCACACTAATAACCTCGGCAATGCCTCCCGCACGCCCACATTGATAGCGTGCGCGCCCTGAGCGCCGCCCGTAACGTAGAGAGTGGGGGCCGTGGGGTCGAGGTTGAACAGCGAGGCGGCTCGGTGGGCGTCGCCGTGAAGGATAGAGGGGCGCACCGGGTTGCCCATGACGAGGGCCTTGCCCGGTGGGAAGAAGCGCAGCGATTGCGGAAAGCTGACCGCCGCCCGCGTGGCGAAGCGGCCCGCGATGCGGTTGGCGAGGCCCACCAGCGCCGTCTGCTCGTGCGTCAGCGAGGGCACACCCAGCAGCCACCCCGCGATCACGGTCGGCACGCACACATACCCGCCTGTGCTGAATATCACGTCCGGCTTGAAGCGCCGCACCGCCCTGAGCGCCTGCAAACCGCCCGCAGGAAGCCTCACGAGTAGATCAACGGGCGTTTGGGGCGAGAGGTAGCGGCGCAGCTTGCCGGTCTGTATGGGCATGTAAGGCACGCGCATCTCAGACATCACTCGCCGCTCAACGCCCGCCACGCTGCCTACGTAGAGCAGCTCAAGCGGCCAGCCCTCGGTGGCAGACCGCTCGCGCAGGCGTGTTATAATGGCAACCGCCGGGCTTACGTGGCCCCCGGTTCCCCCTCCGGTGACGATAATCTTCACGAGTGGTTGCTAGTCGGTAGTCGGTGGTTAGACAGGGCGTTTGTCTTGATAACTCTGGCAGCCTGTGTTAGCTATAGGGCGAGTGTGGCAAGTATTATAGCATAGCGAACGGTCTCTATATCGGGTATGATATGGTTGCCTTCTAAGAATCTCAGTACGCAATAGAGTACAGGACTTACGCAAATTAGCCTTCGCCTTCACTTCATCCTTCGTCAGTGCGTAGGTCCCAAGAGTAGAATAGGAAGCCAGGAGGCGCAAGGCAGCGCATGGTCCAACCAGACAGCAATCACATAGGGAGCAACGGGCACACAACCGGCCACGAGGCCACGCCCCAGCCGCGCTTCAGCGCGGCTGGGGCGTGGGCCACACTGGATAGTGGCGCTGCTATTTGCCGCTTCAACACCCAGCAAGGCGGCGGGCTGCAACGCTGGCAGTGGCGCACCGTTCCCCCGGCGGCTGCGCTCGACCCCACCACGCGGCACAACCCGTCCATACTGCTTGATCTGGTGGACCCGGCTCGCGGCGCACTGATAGACCACTTCCTACCCCTCGGCAGCAAGCCGGAGGAGTTTGCGGCAGGGCAAGCGCGCGAGTTCGGCGACTTCGCAGACGAACCTTTCCGCAGCCAGGTGGTAGATTCGGGAGGCGAGATACGCATCGGCTTGCTGCGCGACGGGGCAATCAAGGCGGGCAAGCGGGTGGCCGAGGTGCGCCTGGCTAAGAGCGCCGCCGTTCGCCCCAACGCCAGCGATCTGGCCGTCCTGTATCGCGTGATAAACTCCAGCCTGCGCCCTTTGCAGATACTCTTCGCGGTCGAGCTCAATCTTTACGCGCCCGGCCTATCCACGCCTTCCCCTGACGCCCAGGAAGCCTACTGCCTAATAGATGGCACGCGCCCCGAGGACGGCGCGGCGCTCGGCTCGTCAGGTGTGTCGCCTGGCGCTACCCACGTGGCCCTGGTCAACCCTGTGGGCGAGATGGCTCTACAGGTCGGCTGGGACCGAGAATGCGATCTGTGGCGCATGCCCCCGCCGAACGGCGGCCCCGGCGCGCGCCTGCTGGCGGTATGGAGGATACAGCTCCCTCCGAAGGACAATTGGGCCATGGGGTTGTGGCTGGCCCCGGCGTGAGTGGCGACGGTTGCCCAACACAGTAAACAAACAGGAGATAAAGGAGAGGGAAATGAGATACGACAGTTCGAGGAGCGCGGTTGTTCTCCCTGTGGGTACAGCCCTCATAGTTATAGACGTGCAAAAAGGCCTTGATGAGCCGTACTGGGGCGAGCGCAACAATCCTGAGGCTGAACAGAATATTGCTAGACTGCTCGATGCATGGCGGCGACGTGGCATGTCGATCTATCACATACACCACCAGTCAAAGAATCCAAATTCTCCCCTACGACCCAATTACGTGGGAAATGAGATCAAAGATATCGTGAGGCCGCGGCATGGCGAACCGATTCTTCAGAAGAATGAAAACAGCGCCTTTATCGGAACGGACCTTGAGGAGCGACTTCGCGCCGGCAACCAGAATACCGTGGTGCTCACCGGGTTGACTACCGATCACTGCGTTTCCACCACGGCTAGGATGGCGGCGAACCTAGGCTTTGACACCGTTGTTGTCTCGGATGCAACAGCTACTTTTGATCGCCACAGTCCCATCACATCCCGGCACTTCACAGCCGAGGAGATGCATGAAGCAGAGCTAACCTCCCTCAACGAAGAGTTCGCCAGAATCGCGGAAACTGAAGCACTCCTAAAAGCGCTTGGGAGCGAGGGGGCTGGATAGGTTTTGTTAGCGGTTCCAAGTAGGAACCTGCCTCTACCACGAGCGGGCTTCAGGGAGACCTCTTCCGTATGGTAGAACGACCGGAAGACCCAAATAACCCTATATTCTGGGAATCGCGCTATCGGCAGGGCAACACCGGCTGGGACCTCGGGCAGCCCGCGCCTCCCTTCGTGGGCCTCTTGTCCGAGCCGGACGCCCCGCCCCCCAGCCCCATGATCGTGTTGGGTTGCGGGCGCGGGCACGATGCAGTATTCTTCGCCCAGCACGGCTTCCAGGTGACAGCCGTAGACTTTGCTCGCCCTGCCATCGAAGACGCCCAACGAGCAGCCCACGCGGCCAGCGTTGATATTAACTTCGTGCAGCACGACCTCTTTACTCTCCCGCCCTCTTTTGACCACCAGTTTGCCTATATGCTTGAACATACCTGCTTCTCGGCCATTCCTCCGGACAGGCGCGAGGAGTACGCGCAACTGGGGCGGCGGCTCCTGGCTCCTGAGGGCCTGTATATAGCCCTCTTCTTCGCGCACGGCAAGCCGGGTGGGCCGCCTTTTAACACGACCGCGAGCGAGATACGCACCCTTTTCAGCCCCTACTTCTCTATACAAACGCTGCAACCGCCTTCCCGCTCAGTAGAGCAGCGCCAGGGCGAGGAGCTTTTTGCGCTTATGCGCCCACTATCAGGCGGGGAGGCTGCGTGAATCCAATAGATTACTACATTCTTACGGGTCTGGTTGCCAACGTGGCAATCGGCTACGCCACTGGCTTCATCAGGCAGGTAGCTAGCATCGTGGGGCTTATCGTGGGTGTGTTTCTCGCCGGGCGCTTCTACAACGAGGTAGCCAAACTGTTCCACAACCCCGACGGCGGTGGGATCATAGCCGACCCCAACTGGGCGCGTATCGCCGCCTTCGCCTTGATCGTTATAGTGTGCAGCGTGGCGGCGGGTATACTCGGCCATTTCTTGCGGGTGGCCGTCTACTGGGCTTTCCTCGGCATGATTGACCACCTGCTGGGCGCGGCGGTGGGCGCGCTGCATTCGGTAGTGCTTGCGCTGGGCCTCATAATAGCCTCCACCGTCTTCCCCGTGCCCGGCCTCTCAGACGCCCTCAAAGACTCGAAGGTGGCAGAGTGGCTCGGCCCCTTCGTGCCCGCAGTGCAGGCCCTCCTCCCCCACGACTTCGACTCGTTCCGCCGCATGATCGGCTGGGGACCGCAGTAATTATGAATTATGAATTATGAATTATGAATTGAAGGAGGTAATTCATAATTCATAATTGTTAGCGTAGTTGCACCATTCTCTCACTACGCAGATTTCGCAGAGGGGGCGTTGGGCTTTGCAGACCTGGCGGCCATGGGTGATCATGTGGACGTGGAATGGATATCGTTGGTCGGGGGCCAGCATTTCTTCGAGGGCCGTGTGGGCTTGTTCGGGGCTTGTGCGCTTGTCTATCAGGCCGAGGCGCTGCGACACGCGATACACGTGGGTGTCTACGGGCAGCACGGGTCTGCCGCAGGCGAACATCAGCACGCAAGCCGCCGTCTTCGGCCCCACCCCCTTGAACCCTGCCAGCCACGCCTTCGCCTCGTCAAGCGGCATGTCATGCAGGAAGCCCAGGTCAAAGGAGCCTCTTTCCTCCCAGATTTGTCGCAATACGGCCTGGATGCGCGGAGCTTTGATATTCGACAGACCGCCCGGCTTTATAGCTTCGGCTAACTCCCACGCGGGCGCGTCTCGCACCTCTTCCCACGTGGGGAAGCGCACTTTCATCGCCCCGAACGCTCTGTCGCGGTTGGCGTCCGACGTGTGCTGCGAGAGGATGGTTAGCACCAACTCCGACATGGGGTCTATGCGCGGTCGCCATTCGAGCTCGCCGTAACACTGCGCGAGCGCGGCCTGTACTTGTTTTATCTTTTCTTCAGGAGGAAGCTTGTAGCCTTCGTTGGAGGAATTGGTCACGAAGATGATTGTACCACGTTTGAGGTAGATGTTGTGTTCTAGGGGTGCAAGCTGCAAGCTTTACGGCGAGAAGGGCGGCCTCGGCCCGTCTACTACTCAAGACCTAGCTGTTCTAGGGCGGAAGCCCCTTTTGGCCCGCCTCCTTAAAATGTATACTGGGCGCATTGCCCGTGTTGATAAGTACAGCAACGCCCATACGACCGGAGTCTTAGCGGAGGAGCAGACAGTGGACGCCAAGAACGCCAACGACGCCAAAGCATCAGAAAACATCTTTGTGGAGAATGCGCCCGCGATCCCCGGCCTCTCATTCCGCCACTTCCGGGGCGATGAGGATTACCCGTCTATATTTGAGGTTAACAACGGCAGCAAAGTGGCCGACCGGCTGGACCACGATCTGCATACCCTCGAAACTATCAGACATGCCTACGGCACCACCCGCGACCACGACCCCCGTAAGGACATGCTGATCGCTGAGGTGGGAGGTAAGATGGTGGCCTACAACCGGATTTTCCTGGAGCGTGAGCTTGACGGCTCCCGCATCTACTGGCACTTTGGCTTCGTCTTGCCCGACTGGCGAGGCAAAGGTCTTGGCCACGCCATGATCGAGTGGGCCGAGGGCCATGCCCGCGAGATGGACGCCAGGCAGCAGGGAGAAGGAGCGGTCTACGCCAGCACAGAGGTTCACTCAAACATGGCAGGTCGGGGGGAACTGCTTGTCACCGAGGGTTACGAGCCTGTGCGCTACGAGTTCAACATGGAAACGCCAGACCTCGCCCATATACAGGACCTGCCGATGCCAGAGGGGCTAGAGGTGCGACCCGCCAAGCCAGAGCACTACAGGGCCATCTGGGAGGCCAATGTAGAAGCGTTCCGAGACCATTGGGGCGCGGGCGAGACGGCGGAGGAGGACTTCAATAGCTGGATCAGCGACCCCATGAACGAGCCTGAATTGTGGATGGTGGCCTGGGATGGCGATCAGGTAGCAGGCTCGATCCTCAACTATGTCAATCACGAATACAATGCCCGCACTGGCCGTAAGCTCGGGTACACAGAGTCTATCAGCGTGCGCCGTCCGTGGCGCAAGAAGGGTCTCGCCCGCGCGCTGCTGGCACGCAGCATGAAGATGCACAAAGAGATGGGTATGGAGCAGACTGCCCTCGGCGTGGATACGCAGAACCCCAGCGGCGCGTTACGCCTCTACGAGAGCATGGGCTATAAGGTCGTATCCCAGTCTACTATTTATCGCAAGCGGCTTTAGCAGGCATTAGCGTCGAGGTTCCGCCCTCATCGGCCACCTCGCCCTTGATCATAAGCTCATACTGGTCGCTGAAATCGTCCTTGTGGACGCGCTCCGGGTCACGCGCCGACTTGCTCTTTCTCGCTCACCTCTTGCGCTGCACGCACCAGAGGATCGAACTGGATGGGGGGCCAGGGCTGGCCGCGTTTCGCCAGGTACTCCCGCGCTTTACGCCGGCCCAGCATCATAAACTGTATTAGGGGCAGAGGGGCAGCGGCGTGTGGCATACGGTCGCTATCCTGGCGACCAGTGCCGGTCAGGAAATCTGCCGGGTGCAGAGTAAGCACTCCGCCTTCGTTGTCCAGTTCGCCCTTTATCACTAGCTCATGGAAGTTCTCAAGCACTTCGTTGTGCCTATGAAACAGTAAGCAAGCCTTACCTTGCCAGGTTGCGGCCATTGAGGGCGGGGTGGGAAAAGTAATCACTTGCCTGCTGCTGTCTACGTCCGTATTGCAGCGCACACTGACCGGATAGCCAGACGGCTCAACGGTCGTAAGTGCGCCGTTTGCATAAGCGCGAGCGCACTCGGCCAGCTTCTCATTCCACATAACCCACCTCCACCTCCTCGGGCGGCATACTGAAGTCTCGATGGGGCCAGGATAGGATGCGACGCGGCTGAACGATTATCGCTAGCCGTTGGAAGTAGAAGAGGAATAGCCGCCTGGCAATAGTGTTGCCGATATACTGGCGGCTATCGGGTTGGCGGCGCACCGATGTCTTGAACACCTCAATGGACCAGGGCGGGTCGTCCACAAGCTCCTTGACGGTGGCGTTACCTTGCACGAGCAGGGCAGGTGGATCGTCCAGTTTTGACCCGGTTGGATCGGAATAGAGTAACGACACCTGTGGATAACGGCGAGCGTTATGAGCCTTCACCGGGAAAGCAATGGAAGCGGTGATGATAATCTGACCCTCTGGCTGATGAAAGTAGGACAAGGTGGGCCAGGTAAGAGGCTGCCCTTGCTTATTTACGGTGGTGAACTCGCACGTGTAGAACTCTTTGATTACCGCCTCTATTTCGGGCGGCAGGCGTAGTGCGGGCATTGGTTCCCCCTTCTCACACGTCGTGTCCGGTGCGCCGTCGTCCCTCCATCGCCACATAAACGCCCACCAGGTAAGCCAGCAGCGCCAACATGCCCGCAAGGAAGACCCAAGTGGTGGCCCTGCCTGTGTCGAAGTCACTCCACGCTCGCACCACGCCCACGAGGATCAACAGTACGCCTATTATCTGGCTTTGGAGGGTGATGCGCCAGGCGCTCCAGCGCGCGTCGCTGGCGAAGCACAAACCCACAACGGCAGGGAGCGCAAACCAGCCCGCTATCACCCTGGTGGTAAGAGGCGTTAGCTTCCAGGGCCACACGCTTATCGCCGCGTCCGGGAAGGCGAACATGAACAGGGCGATAACAAGCATGACCGCCCCTGCTATCCCCGTCACCCAACGCAACGTCACCGGCACGATCACATCGCTGGGGTCGGGCGTGCCAGGATCGGTCACACGGTTTCGCAGCCACAGTATAGGCACCAGGAAGGGCGTCACCAGATATAGAATGAGCCACGCATAAAAAGATACGTGGCTGTGGTTGAACTTATCCCAGTGCAGAAGCGTCGCCAGTCCCATAAACCAGGTGAACGTGGCGATGGGCAGGAACCCAAGCGTGAACCAATGCCACTTGCCGCCCATCACCAGCCTGACGAAGAAATACGAGCCTGAGATATAGCCCGCGCCCATGAGCAGGGGCGTCATAGGGGGCTTGATGGTCCAGGCAAAGAGCGGTGTGCCGTTGATGGCAACCCCATCGTAAGGGAAGAAGAAGAGCAGGATGAAAGCCACGATCAGGAAGGGCGGGATGCACGCGCCTACCCAGCGCGTCTCAGGAAAGATGCGGTCGTCGCGCACCGTCCTGCTCTGGGTAGTTGTTGTGTTCTCGCCTGGCTGTAAAGCCGGATTGCCGGTAATATTCGCCATGCCAGCACCTCTGATGTGACTAAAACTACAATCCGACCCGGAGTATAGCAGTACGCCTTATGGAGCGACAAGCAGAGATGCAAGAGGGAGAGAGCGGTATGAGGCGTGTGGGCCTATTGTAGCACTGCGGTTGGCGCAATGCAATAGGTTGGCCGATTAAAAAGAAAAAGGGATTGCCCCGCGATGGCCTACTCTCCCACAGCCTTGCGGCTGTAGTACCATCAGCGCTGCATCGTTTCACTTCCAGGTTCGGGATGGGGCTGGGTGGGTCCGGTGCGCTCAAATCACGGAACAAATCCCTTTGTTCTTACAACTTTGAGAATATTGCAACTGGGAGAAGCTATTAGCTTTCAGCTATCAGCCGTCAGCTTTAGCCTGGGAATACACGATAAACCGATAATGTTTGTTTGCGATGCTTATGCCTTACTCATCTTCCAGCCTCGTCACTCAGCACCAAGTACTAGGTACTCAGTACTGATATGAGCAGAGGTGGGAAGCAAAGTAGGGGAACAAGCCCTCGACCATGAGAGTCTGCTTGGCTCTCCAGTTACCTGGGATACACCTGCGACCTCGCAACCCGGTAGTCTTCCGGGGGTCTTACCCATTCAAAGATGGTGAGAAAGCTCATCTAGAGGAGGGTTTCCCGCTTAGATGCTTTCAGCGGTTCTCCCTTCCCAACATAGCTACCCGGCAATGCTTCGTCAACAACCGGCACACCAGAGGTTGGTCCACTCCGGTCCTCTCGTCATATTTACCTTCTGTTACCAGAAGTATAGACTATACCTTCACCCTCTACGCTGAACGTAGGTGGGGTGCTTGCCGTATTATGTATCTCATAGATTCTCACTCGTGTGAGTAAGAGACACATCTTCACCCGGATTTCCGGGATCCAGTCGTTACGGGGACTATATGTGCTTTTTCGAGCGCAGCAACTACTGATTTTAGAGAATGTTTTCTCCTGCTTTTGTAGTTGCAAGCCGAGACCTTATCTGCTAACCCACAGACGGCCAGGAAGTTCTCTAGCGAGTTCTCCTCATTCAGAACTATATGTGTGGCCTGGAGGACAATGTTTACTTGCTCCCTTTTCAGCAACACATACGGCTCTATCTCTTTTAGAAAACCACTCGCTCTTTCAAAGCCTTCGACACGAAACTCGCTCATTCCGTTGTTGAGGTCGCATACGCCTCCAAAGCCAGCCCATTCTTTGAGTTTCTCAAGAACATGCTTGTGCTTCGAATCCTGGTATATACTCACACTCACTGTCACACGGAACAGGTATCTCACGTCCGTTCGCGGCTTTAACTGGAGCTTGATGCTTCCATCTCCGTCTATCAGCCCTGCTAGATACGCTCGTTGCTCGACATTCATATAGTCTTCCCTCGGTATTAACCTCTATCGCCCTAGGACCCTGGCTTGTATGATAGTGGCCTTCACCGATTTGGGCAAGTTTTTCGTCTCCGCATTACTGCGAAGTGTAGCAACAATTTACTAGGAGCAGCCCCTCGCAACTTTCTAACGCCCACAGCGGATAGAGACCGAACTGTCTCACGCATGTTAACTCCCATATTTCTATGGGCATAGACTCTATCTTCATCCTCCCGAAAGAGTGGGAGGAGCCAACGTTTGATCAGCGCTATATATTTGCCTTTCGGCAGAGCCACCGATCTCAGGCTCAGGCCCAACGCCATCGCCATCAGTCGTTACGGGGAATCCGAGTTTGTACCTAAATACTGGCAGTACGTGCGGTTCGATCAACGATGCCATTTTCTGGGCATCGGAGACTGAAACGTACAGCCGTTTTCCTTTTCTCTCTTTGCCAGACTGATGCATTGTCGTCATAATTCCAAAGTTGTCGTAAAGAGTACTTTGTAATAATTCTAAGCCTGCATCATCGAAACATTGAGTTTCCAGGAGAAACGATCTGTTCTTTCTGTCACACGTGCCATCATCCATGAACCAGACTGCAAGCGATTTTGGGTGCGTGAGCAGCGACTTGATAGCTTTTGGAACTACTTTGCGCCTATTCACGTAGAACAAATCTCTCAAACTAATCAGATCTGGATGAGACCGCGTAACAAAGTGCCAGGACGGGTAACCGTTGTTCTTGTTCCAGTGCGGGTTAGAAGGCTGCAAACCTATAAACTCTTGGTGCTTCCAATCCACATAAGATTTGAAGCGCTCTGAGTGGTTGATGTGCAACCGGACACCTTTGCCATGTGGCTCAAGGTATCCATCTCCCAACACTGTTCCAAGCAACGTCTCTCTCATCTAACTCGAATTCTTCCCTCGGTATTACCCTTCGCAGCGTTCGGTATACTGCGTGAGGGCTTCACCGATATCAGTTGGTACTAGACAGTGATTACTCACTGCAAACGCTCTAGTCGAACGTTCTGAACCCAGCTCGCGTGCCGTTTTAATGGGCGAACAGCCCAACCCTTGGGACCTACTCCAGCCCCAGGATACGACGAGCCGACATCGCACTTGCTCCACCATTACTGGTGGTGTAGACTATATCTTCACCCTTCCCAAGCCAAAGCTTGAGCGAGGGGTCGGCGTATTATAGAGGCCATAAATTTGTCCTATTCGAACAGTGACCTGCTATCGGCCCTTACGGGCCAGTCGTTACGGGGTTATCCAGACAACTTGTATGCTAACTGCGGCAATATGTGCGGGTCAACTACTTCTTTGAACCCTTGAACGCTGCCCACCGCTATTCTAATGCGATGGTACTGCTTATCACGATTCAAAGACGCTTGAATCCCCCATTGCTCTTTCAGCAAGCTAATCAGGAGTTCTTGATACTCCAAATTAAATTGCTGAGCGTTTAGATACAAAGCTCGATAGCTTTTACAACCATCATCCATAAACCAAACTGCCAAAGTCAATGGTGTTAGCACAACTCGTGGTACAATCTTTCGCTTTTCGCTGTAAAACGCCCAATAATAGGGTGTCAACTGCGGCAAGCTTAGAGTTGTAAAACGATAGGCTATTCTTGTGCCATTTCCTTTTCTCAGCTTGGGAGGGGTCCTGACCAGATTTGCCAGCTGTTGGTATTTCCAATCAACATATTCTTTCTGGTCATGTGAATGATTGATCTCCAAAAGCGCATTGGCTTTGCAGCGCATCGCTCCATCACCCAGCAATGAGCCGATGATGAGGGAGCGTTGGTTCTCTGTCAAACTTCCCACGGTGTTGTCCTCACTCCTGTTCACGGGCGATAGGAGTCCACCGTTATAAGCCGATACTTCCGATGATGTTTCCATCATCTCACCCCTGTATGTCGAGGTGCCAAACCATGCCGTCGATATGAACTCTTGGGCAAGATCAGCCTGTTATCCCCGGGGTAGCTTTTATCCGTTAAGCCACGGCCCTTCCACTCGGAACCGTAGGATCACTAACTCCGTCTTTCGACCCTGCTCGGCTTGTAGGCCTCGCAGTCAAGCATCCTTGTGCGTTTGCACTCACCGCCGGATTGCCATCCCGGCTGAGGATACCTTTGAACGCCTCCGTTACTCTTTGG
>JBBSGN010000013.1:0-14126 GCA_038254085.1 Chloroflexia bacterium
ATGGTCTACGCCCACCACTATACAAATATGCAAACCAGCACCGTTACAGTTATACTCGATATAGCAGTGAGTTGCCACCACATCGAGTCTAACACTAAGGGCTTGCTACTACAATAATCCGTTAGTGTCATTCTGTATAGGACATTTGGGCTAATACCTTAGGTCGTTGGGCAACGATTCTCGGGCTTGGGAGGCCTGGGAGAAATATGGTAGGGGTTAAGGCGCAAAATACTCGCCTACAATGACGGCTCGAATGGTATAATGCAACGCGATGCTCGCTGTTATCGCGCTTTTTCTCTCGTTGGGGTTGGATACCCTGCACAAACAGGCAGAAATAAAAGAGGGAGGCAAGCAAAATAGCTCGCCTCCCTCTTTTATATTCCTCCTATCCGCAACTTGCCCTTTGCTATTTCCTACTTGGCGTCTGGCAGTTGGGGAAGAAGGTGTTAGCCACGATCTTCGAGGTTTGGCCGCGAGTGGCGTGGTTGTAGGTCAAGAAGTACGGCTTGTCGTCAGGCGGTACGCACGGCCCGGCGGGTGGTTGCCCGCAGTTGTAGCCGCTGATCACGCCCCGCATGGCTATACGCTCTATCCACACCCAGAACGGGTCCGTATGAGGCACGTCCTGGAAAGTCTGTTGGCTCTGCGGGATCGGATCAGTATAGCCCGCCGAGTTGGAGACAATCTTGGAGAGTTGGCCGCGAGTAACATCATTGGCCCACCTGAAGTACGGCCGGTTCCGGGGTGGCACACACGGCTCGCCGGGTCCGCCGCAGTCATAGCCATTGATGTAGCCCCTGCTTGCCAGGCGCTCGATGTATACCCAGAACGGGTTGGTGTTGGGCACATCCTGAAAAGTCTGCTGGGTACTGGGCACCGGCTCGAAGAAGCCCGCCGAGTTGGCGGCCATCTTGGTTGTCTGCCCTCGTGTTACGTTGTTGAAGGAACGGAAGTAACGGCCAGGGCAAGGCTCACCCGGCCCACCGCAGTCATATCCGCTGATGATCCCCCGGCACACCAGGCAGCGGATATAAGTGTAGAACGGGTTGGTAGTAGGCACGTCGTTAAACTGGATCGGGCACGGTGTCGCCGGGGTTGCTAGCGCCGTTTGGGTGGCCGAGACCGAGGTCTGAGTGGCCCCGACGTTGGGCGTGGAGGTAGGCGTGCCACTGGTGATTGGGCACGTGAGGCCACCGGAGCTTGATACCGCCAGGGTGTAACTGGAGCAGCCCGTGTTTGGCACTAACTCGTTCACTGTCACCACGAAGGTTGCTCCGGCGGGCACGGTGAACGAATATGAGCCGATCGGCGCGGGACTTGGCCCGATATCGGCCAGGTAATTGACGCACAGGTTATTCGGGTCGAAGCTGCCCAGGTAAGACGCACTCTGGATCAACAGGCTGTTTACGCAGCTAGCGGTCAAGGCTACTGTGACACACGCAGCCGTATTGCTGGCGTTATAGTAGGTATAGGCGTCGTAGTGCCTGGTGAGTGTGTCCAGGGTGCCGGGGCAATTCCTGGGGGCGGCGCAAGTACTGGAAGTGAGCAGGGAGTTGAGTCGCCCTGCCTGCGTGCCGTCCGTGGGGTCAATAGCGCCTGTGATAACGCATACTGTCGCTGTCGGAACGGGGGTAGAAGTCCGCGCCAGTGCGGTCAGCGTCGCTATAATCGAGGTCTGGGTGGCCCCAAGGTTGGGCGTGGGGGTAGCCGTAGCGCCGGTCGGGCAAGTGAGACCGCCGGGGCTGGAAACTGTCAAGGTATAGCCTAATGGTGAGCCAACATTCGGCACCAATTCGTTTAGCACCACCACGAAAGTAGCTCCAGCAGGCACATCAAATGAGTACGACCCACCCAATACACTGGGCACAGGGCCAATGTCGGCCAGATAGTTCGTGCATGGGTTGAGCGGGTTGAAACTGCCCAGGTAGGCCGCGCTCTGGATCGTTTGAGCAACGTCGGGAGTTACATTTACCAGGATGCAAGCCGCTGTATTGCTGGTGTTTACATACGTATAGGCATCGTAATGGCGCGGGAGACTGTCGAACACGCCTGGGCAGCCCCTCGCATTGGCACAGGTGCTCGCGTTAGCCAGGGTGTTGAGCCGCCCGGCTTGCGTGCCGTCGGTGGACTCGATTATGCCTCTGACGGTACAAGCAGTGGCTGTGGGGATAGGAGTAGCGGTGAGCGCCTGCGCGGTCCGGGTGGCGACTACCGATGTCTGGGTAGCTCCATTAGGCGTGGCGGTAGGCGTGGTCTGGACCGGGCAGTTGGGGTCGCTGTTCACCGTTAGGGTGTAACCCAAAGGCGTGCCGACGTTAGGCGCCAACTCGTTCACCACAACGATGTAGGTCGCCCCGGCGGGCACATTGAACGAGTATGATCCACCCGACACGCTGGGCACCGGGCCAATGTCGGCCAGGTAATTCTCACAGGGGTCGAGCGGGTTGAAACTGTTCAAGTAGGCCGCGCTCTGGAGAAACACGTTGATAAGGGCGGGTGTCAGCCCCACAGTGACGCAGGTTGCGGTGGTGTTGGTATTTGTGAATGTATATGCATCGTAATGGCGCGGGAGACTGTCGAACACGCCTGGGCAGCCCCTCGCATTGGCACAGGTGCTCGCGTTAGCCAGGGTGTTGAGCCGCCCTGATTGCACAGGGTCGCCAAGCTCAATCGTGCCGGTGAACGAAACGATACATGACGGTGATACAGGCGCAAACGCCAGATGAGCAGCTTGTTTAACCGAAGCCAAAAGGTTACCTGGCCCGTTGGAAAAGCCGAGGTCGGAGCTGGCGACTGACTGGTGGACCGGCACCCCTGCTAGGGGTCTAGCGGATAAGCTGGCTAAGGCAACGCTTGCGGTAACTATAGTACCGATAAGAAGCGCCGCCACTAAAAATACAAATCGCCATCTGTTTGGATTGGCTTTACTTGTTAGCATAGCCTTTGCCTCCTTGCTCTCCGGATTCGGAGACTGCGCGCTGCGTAGTGGCGCTCTCACTGGGTTGTTGTTGCTCCGTCTACCTTGTCTACTGCATAATACTCTCACCTCCTTTCTCTGCTGTCGTGCTGGCCATGGTCTACGCCCACCACTATACAAATATGCAAACCAGCACCGTTACAGTTATACTCGATATAGCAGTGAGTTGCCACCACATCGAGTCTAACACTAAGAACCCGTAACAAAACCTCTTTTCAACAAAGTTAAAGCAAATGAGAGCACAACCCAACTCAAGGAAAGCCTCATGAATGTCGAGCCGTCTTTCGTAACGGATGGTCAGTCGCCTGAAGTGGTTGAGCCATGCAAAAGTGCGCTCCACGACCCATCTGTGTTTGCCAAGCTTCTCGCTACTCTCAATTCCGCGTCTGGCGATAGGTGGAACGATCCCTCTCTTTCTGAGTGCTCTGCGATTGGTCTTCGAGTCGTAACCTTTGTCAGCGTGCATCTTGTCTGGCTTTCTTCGAGGTCTGCCCCTTCTTCCTTTGATCGGGGGAATAGCATCTACCATCATCTCCAGCGTTTTGGTATCTGCAACGTTGGCTCCGGTGCATCTTAGCGCGAGGGGAATTCCCCCTCGGCAGACCACAAGATGGCGCTTCGTGCCTGGTTTGCCCTTATCCGTCCGATTCGGCCCGACTGCCTGGCCCCCTTTTTAGCCCGGATACTTGCCGAGTCGAGTGAGGCACGCTCCCAACCGATTTCTCCAGCTTCATTCAGTTTGTCGAGTAGCACTTGGTGCAACTTTTCCCAGACGCCTGCTTGGTGCCAGTCTCGGAGCCGTCGCCAGCAGGTCATGCCACTTCCGCAGCCCATCTCCTGGGGAAGCATCTCCCACTGTAAGCCAGTCCTGAGCACGAACAAGATACCTGTGAGTGCCCCTCCATTGGAGATGCGGGGACGCCCACCTCTCGGTTTTGGTGGTTCGGGAGGTAAGAGCGGCTCGATCACCTCCCACAATTCGCCTGTAAGTAGTGGTTTTGCCATTCCATATTTTACTGCACTACCCTGGTTTTGTTAGGAGTTCTTAGTAACCCAGGGCAGCCACGACCGCCTCCTCCAGTGTCATTGCATACCCTTCTGCCCATACTTTGTCCCAGGTCTCTTCGTGCAGCTGGGTACGGGTAGCCGCTATCTCAGCGTCAAGCTCCGCCTGGTTTGTAGGAGATAGCTGAACAGACCTGGCCTCACGTAACGCCTCTGCTGCCCCGAAGAGAAGCGCCACCCGCTCGGCCCTACCCCGCGCCCCCTCCAGCGCCCCGAACCCTACTAAACACCAGTAAATAGTGAACACTGCCCCTAGCTCGCGCGCCAACAGCAATCCCTCCTTGAGCGATGTCCTTGCCTCATCGTAGGCGCCTTCGCGTAATGCCGCCCACCCTAACAGCGCATACGAATGGCCTACCTTACTCTTATACCCTAACTTCTTGCGGAGTTGCAGACTTTCCTGCCACACTGCGCGTGCTGCCGCGTATTCACCCTGGTAGTAAGTGATGCGTCCCAGGCTCTCCAGAGCAGATGTAGCGCCGAAGTCCTCGCCAACTGCACGGTAGAGCGCCAGACTCTCCTCTAGGAGCGAACGCGCTGTTACAAGATCGCCTTCGTTAAGCTCCATGTTACCCAGGTCCTCCAGCACCGCTGCGGTGCCCCACTTGTTGCCTAGCGCCCGGTAAAGCCTCAGACATTCCTTTCCATATGACCGGGCGGCCATGTAGTCTTCCTGGGCCTGGGCCACAGCTCCGAGGACAAGTAGTGTGATAGCCATACGCTGTTTGTCACTCAGCTCTATAGCTATGCTCAAGCTCTCCTCCAGGAGAGGGCGAACCGATACAGCATCTCCTTGCAGGAGGACTAGCCTCCCTACAACGAGTAGGGCTGTAGCGTAGGTGGGTCGGAGTTGGGGCGGCTCAGCGGGCAAAGGTTTTGGTACCATGGCCAACAACTCCCTTAGCCACTGTAGCCCTTCTACGAAGTGGCCACGCGCAAGCCAAACCCTCCTTAGCCCTACTGTCAACAACAAAGCTTTCTGTAGATTGTCCAGGGCGCTTGCTCCCGCTTCCATTTCGGCTTCGGCTCGCGTCTGGAACCAATCCAGCGCGGCTCGCATATTGTCTAGCTCGGCTTCCAGTCTATCAACCCACTCTACTTGTTTCGCTCCCCAGCCCGGATTTTGCGCTCCCGTGAAGTGTTGTTCCGCACTTTCGGCCAGCGATAAGTAATAATCAGCGTGCCTGCGCCTTATCTCCTCTGCTTCTCCTTGCTTTTCCATTCGCTCTACCGCATATTCACGGACCGCCTCCAGCAACCCAAAGCGTACCACACGCAGCCCAGTCCCTGGCTTGCCTACTTGTCTTTCCTCACGGACGAGGTGCTTGTCTGTCAGGGAGAGCAGCATCTCCAAAGTCGAGGTAGGAGAATCTGGCTGGTGCTCGCATATCGCGTCCAGCGCTTCGGCTGTGAAGCCACCCAGGAACACCCCCAAATGCCGGAAGAGGCGCTGCTCGCTCGCGTCTAACAGATCATAGCTCCACTCTATAGCGCCTCTTAGGGTACGGTGCCTGGCGGGAAGATCACGCGCTCCGCCGGTCAACAGCTTGAGGTGGCTGTTCATCGCACTCCTCATCTCCATCGGGGAGAAGTGCTTGGCGCGAGCAGCCGCCAGCTCAATCGCCAGTGGCAACCCCTCCAGTCCGACACAGACAGCCGCCACGTCTGCGGCGTTTTCCTCTGAAAACTCAAAATCGGGGGCTACAGCCCGAGCACGCTCGAGGAACAACTCTACCGATGGATAACTCGCTAACACCTTAAGTGGAAGCTGTCGTGGAGACTGCCCTGCAAATAGCGAAGCATCAGGCACTGCTAATGGAGGCACGAGAAAGCGGCGTTCGCCTCTGACATGCAGCGCCTCTCGACTCGTTACGAGTACCTTAAGCCAGGGACTTGCCTCCAGCAGCCTCACGACCGCGATGGCAGCGTCCAGCACTTGCTCAAAATTGTCCAGGAGGAGCATCATACGGCGCTCGCGCGCGTAGTCCAGCAGAGCGCCCTCCGTAGGCCGGTCACTGGCCTCTGTCAGCCCGATGGCTCGCGCTACCGTCGGCATTACCAGGTCAGGGTCTACGATCGGGGCCAAGTCCACAAAGAATACTCCATCCCCGAAGTGTTCAACGAGACTGGAGGCTACCTGTAAGCCCAGGCGGGTCTTGCCGATGCCGGGTGTGCCGGTGAGGGTGAGCAGGCGGGTCTTGGGATGCAGCAGATGGTCACGTACCGCCACTTCCTCTCGCTCGCGCCCGATAAGCAGGGTGAGCATGGAGGGTAGATTGGTCCGGCGCGTGTACAGGCCGCGCCAGGGGGTGAGGGAAATACCGTTGCCGGACGCAGTGCCCGTCTCCGCAGAACTCAGGGTTGCATGGTTGGCGCGAGCAAACGCGACGAAAGCGTTACGCTCGTCAACAGGTATGCGGAAATAATCGGCCAGCAGATAGGCTATCTGGCCCGATGGACGGCGCTCCCCCGATTCGAGCTTACGCAGCATGGCAGGAGAGAAGCCGAGGTACTCGGAGAACTCGTCCTGGGTAACACCTAGCTCGTCGCGCCGCTGTCTGAGCCAACTACCGAAGGTATGCTCTGTACTCACCATCTATCTCTGTCTCCGGCTCTCTGGCTCTCCGATGGCTCCGGCCAGTTGTCAACTGTAACTGTTCACACCCGCAGAAGAACTCATCGCAGAGGCACAGAGTACGCAGAGGACCACGCAGAGAAAAATGATAATAACTCAGCGTTCCTCTGCGTACTCTGCGGTGAGCTTGTCACCCTCCTTACCTCAGTCCTGAACAGTCACTTGTCAACCCTGCCCAAGCGGACGGTGCCCTGATGGCAGGTGAGAGTATAGCATTTTTTGTAGCGATTAAGTAACGGCCGTTTTGGTCAGTTCTGCCTGATAATAAAGTCGTGAGCCTCCGATGGATGGCGGCTGCGATAGGAGCGAAGCCATAAAATCATGGGGACACACGACCATTACAAACGCTCAGACCTGTTTCTGGTGCGGCTGTGGGTCAAGGATGCCGGCGACGGCAGCGGCAAGGTCGAATGGCGCGGCAAGGTGCAAAGGGTCGTGGACGGCGAGTCGCGCCAATTTAGTAGCCTGCAGAATCTACTGGACGTACTGCGGGTAATGCTTTCAAACAGCGAAGGGAGATAAAGATAATGAAACGATTTGTGAGAACATGGACACGGCCACTGGCTTTAGTAGCGGTAATGGCGCTGGGGTTTGCGCAGGTGGCGGGAGCGCAACCCACCGACCCGGCGTCGGTGCTGATAGCCTGGGAGAATGTGGCTTTCGGCAGCGCACAAGATATTGATGCAGCCCTTGCATTGATGACTGACGATGCCGTGCTGACTGTTATTCCGGCACCGCCCGGCACTCCCGGCGTGTGGACCGGGAAGGCCGAGATAAGGCAAGCACTTCTGTTTAACAAACAACGCAACGTCAAGCGCGAGAATATCAGCACTCCACAGGTCGAGGGGAACAAAGTAAGCGTCACGGCCATGGTGACGAATAATACTTTCGATATGTGGGGTGTCGGACCTGTAAAGCACACTACCGCAGCAGTGGTAGAGGGCGGGAAAATCAAGTCCTACACTAGCACCATGGATCTTTCCGAGCGAGCAAGAGTCGGCGCTGCTGCCCAAGCGTACCAGGCTGCCCAAGCGGCCCAGCAGCCCGCGGGTATGCCGAGAACAGGCGGCGCATCGGCTACAAGCATGTTCTTTGCTGTGCTGGCGGCCCTGTTAGGATTCTTTCTCACTTTGAGCGGCCTGGCCTTGCGGCGCAATTGGCGCACTGCCCGAAAGTAACAAACCCAACGAAAGGGGCCGCCCGCGGGCGGCCCCTTTCGTTACTGGCTCAGCCTGGACACAAGCCAGGCCGCCGCCCAGCCCACCACCAGCAGCGCGCCGAAGCGCATGTGCAACGCCGCCGTGCCTCTCAACACAGGCTGCAACCCGCGAGGCTCGCTTTCCCGCGAGACGATACGCATCAGATGAACGGCCAATGGCAGCGTCACCGCGCTGATCAGGGTGAGCCAGGGGGCGATGCCGAGGGCCACCAGGATCACCAGGGACAGGTAGGTTCCGCCCACCAGGATATAGTACTCCATGTTGGCTCCCGCGCGACCCAGCAGCGTCGCCAGGGTGCGCTTGCCGATGCGGCGGTCGCTGTCCAGGTCGCGCAGGTTGTTGGCGTGCAGAATAGCCGCCACCAGGAAGCCCACCGGCAGCGAGGTCAGCACCACCGGCAGCGTAACCGTGTGCGCCTGCACATAGTACGAGCCGATGACCATTACCGGCCCCATGAAGATGAACACCGCGATCTCGCCCAGGCCGACGTAGGCCAGCGCGAACGGCCCGGCGGTGTAGAAGAAGCCGACCAGCACGCTGAACAGCCCCAGCCAGAAGATGAACGGCCCGGTGACGGTCACAATGTACAGGCCAATTGCTATGCCTACACCGAAGGCCACCATCCCTCCAATCAACACCTGCCTGGGCGTGAGGTCGCCTCGTATCAGCGAGCCGCCCGTGCCGAGCGACTGCGCGCTGTCGGCCCCCTTGCGGTAGTCGAAGTAGTCGTTCACCAGGTTGGTGCCGCCCTGGATGACAATCGAGCCGATCAGGGCAAGTGCGAACAACAGCGCATTGAACTTGTCGTCGTAGGCGGCGATGGCCCCGCCCAGCGCCACCGGGATAATCGCGGCGGTGTAGCTCCAGGGCCGGATAGCGCCCCACCAGGTACGGGTGTACCGTCGCATTCGTGTCTCCTTTACCCGCACGGTCGCCGCCTGCCAGGGCACCAGCAACATCTCGACCTCGTCGAGCAAAATCGTGATTAGCCAGCCGACGATAGCAATCGCCACCAAGCCAGCCAGCATTGTGCTGATGGCGTAAATCTGGTACGACTGCCAGATAAGGTAGCCTATGCCCTCGTTCGCCCCCACGAACTCCACTCCCACAATCAACGTTAGCGCGAAGCCCATTCCTAGCTTTATACTGCTCATTATGCCTGGCAGGCTGCCGGGCAGAGCCACCGTCCAGAAGAGGTCGCGCGAGTTTGCCCCGAAGCTGCGGGCCACATCGAAGTAGCGCTGGTCCACCTGCATCACGCTCGCCGCCACGCCCAGCACTACCAGGAAGAAGATGCTGACGGCAATGGTGACGATCTTGCTCTCCTCACGAATGCCTAACACCACGATAATAAGCGGAAAGAGGGCTATCTTGGGGACAGGATACATAGCGGCTGCTATGGGTTTAACCAGCGCCCGCACCGCCGGACTAACGCCCATCAACAGGCCGATCACGACGGCGGGCACCCCGCCCAGCAGGAACCCGAGGCCGATGCGCGTGAGACTGATGCCTACGTCGCTGAACAACTCTCCGCTCTGCGCAAGCTCGCCCAGCTTGCCGAACACCTCCGAGGGCGGCGGCAGGAAGCGGCGGTCGAGCCACCCCGCCTGTACACTCACCTCCCACAAAGCTAGTAGCAACACCGGCATAAGGAGGGACAGCCAGCGGTTACGGTTCGCTTCTTTCACGCTTTGGCCTCCTGCTCCTCAGCGCGGGCGCGATCCACTTCGTCGCGCAGTACAGACCACACCTCGGCGAATAGCTGGCCCATGCGCGGGTCGGTGCGTAGGGCTACCGCGTCGCGGGGCCGCTCGAACGGTACTTCTACTTCGCGCAAGAGGCGACCAGGCCGCGCCGACATGATCCATACGCGGTCGCCCAACGTTAGCGCCTCCTCGATGCTATGCGTGACGAACACCACCGTCTTGTGGTCGCGCTCCCACTGCTCTAGCAGTGCTTGCTGCAAGATAATGCGGGTCTGGGCGTCCAGCGCCCCAAAAGGCTCGTCCATGAGCAGCACTTCGGGGTCAAAGGCGAAGGCGCGGGCCAACCCGACGCGCTGGCTCATGCCGCCCGACAGTTGCCCCGGATAAGCGCGCGCGAAACGCTCCAGCCCGATCTCGCCGATCCAGCGCCGGGCAACCGCCATACGCTCGGCCCTCGGCACGCCACGCAGTTGCAACCCGTAAGCCACGTTCTGCTCTACCGTCATCCAGGGAAATACGCCCGCGCCCTGAAACACCATCCCCTTGTCGGGGCGTGCCGGGTCGTCGTGGCGTATAACGACGCTGCCACCCGCAGGCTGCTCAAGCTCGGCCAACACCCGCAGTAACGTGGTCTTGCCGCACCCGCTAGGCCCGATTATGCACACAAGCTCCCCGTCCGCCACGTCAAGCGTCACCCCGCCCAACGCCTCCACCGGCCCCGTCCCGCCCCGGCCTGGGTAGACCACACGCAGGTCTTTGATGCTGATTTTAGGAGAGAGTGTTATTTCCATCATACGCTCTGCTGGTGTGAAGCGTAATTAATGAACCACAACTACTATTTCCTGTCCAGCTCCGCCGCCACTTCTGCCGCAAGCTGGGTGTTGACGAACTTGGTCATGTCTATCGGCTGCTTGTATTCAAGTTCGCCGCGCTGAAGGAAGTATTGCTGGAGAGTGTTGATGTCGTCAATCGGTACCTTGCCGTTGGGGTCGTACTGAGGAGTGGAAGCACGCAGCGTCACGGCGGCTGGCACTTTGGTGTACTTCTCGATGATAGTAGCGATGTCCTTGTTCATGTAGTTGCCTTGCAGGTCACGGCAAGCCTTCAGATAAGCGCGGAGGAAGCCACGTGCCGCCTGGGGCTTCTGCTTCATCAAGGGGTCGCCGAAGTAGACGAACGTCGAGCTAAAACCGTGTATGAAGTCGTTGGACAGCACCTTCACCAGCCCCTTGTCTTCATTGATCGTGACCAGCGGCTCACCCAGCATGGCAGCGTCCAGTGAGCCATTTTCGAGTGCGGCTGGCACGTTGCCAAAAGCCAGGGCGGTCAGCTTGACATCGCTCATGGTGAGACCGCCTTCTTTCAGGGCCTGCGCCAGCCAGTACTCGGTGGCCGCGCCGGTGGCGTTAATGGATACCTTCTTGCCCTTCAGGTCGGCGATGCTCTTTATATCGTTGGCCCGCTTGGGGCTGATCACGAGGGGCGTGGTGAGGGGTGGGCGCTCCTGGTGCATGGGCGCGACAATCGTGAAGTTTATGCCCCGATTGGCCGCATTGAAGAGGCCCGCGCCCGCGCCGCCCACCGCCGCATCAAAGTTACCTGCGGCAAGCTGCACCACCGAGTCGGAGCCGCCCTGCACCGGAGTCAGCTTCACGTCCAGCCCTTCCTGGGCGAAGTAGCCGCGCTCTTGGGCCACAAACAGAGGGGCAAAAATCATTACCGGCACGTAACCGAGCCGAATGATTGTGGCCGGGCCGCTAACTGAACCGCCCGGCGTGGAAGCGGGTGTATTGGTCAGCCCGGCGGGCGCGGCAGTACCCGTTGTAGCCGTCGGGGTGGCCGGAGCCTGGCCGGTGTCGCAGGCCGCCAGTATAGTAACCAATATAGCCGAAACGACGGCCAACGAAAAGCCGCGCTGTGTGAACAGTCTCATTTCAGACCCTCCTCTAGAGAGCGTATGCTACTATGAATGTAACAAATTTCACAAAGTTTAGCAAGCGTGGATGAGCAGCAGTTCCACCAACTGCCGCATATTGCCGCATATTAGAGAGCTTGAGAATGTAGACAGCAGGATGGGCCAAGATGGATGGACCCTTATGAAGTGAACAGGGCGACGCCCCTACAGGAACGCCGCCTTATAGCCGCCCAGCGAAATCCCGCAGAGACCGGGCTGCATCCTCCACGAGCGGCTCGCCGTGCCCGAAGCATACAACCAGCGGGTCTAGCCGAGCCACCCGCTTGATGGAGCGTTTGGCCTGGTCCATGTCAACCGACCACATACTGGACGGCAAACGCAGGCCCAGCACGTGCGCCATTGTATCACCACAGAACAGGACGCGCTTATCCGGCTGCCAGTAGGCCACCTGGCCGGGGGTGTGGCCCGGCGTGGCGACCACCTTCAGGCCGCCCATCACTTCCTCTATTGTGTCGCCGTCCGCCACCTCGCGGCCAACAGGCGCGGGTTTGAGCTTCATGCGCGGCGAGCGCAGCAGGCGCTCGATGAACGACAGCTTGCGCCTGAGCTTGCGCGGCACATATTTCTTCCCCTCGATTACGGGCCGCTCGATAGCCGGGGCGATTACCTGCGCGCCCGTCGTCCGCTTCAATTGAGGCAGCCCACCAACATGGTCGGTGTGTGCGTGCGTGATCAGGATGCGCTTCACTTCGCTCGGTCTGTGCCCGGCCTCCCTCAGTTGCTTGATAATCCGGTCCGGGGCAAAGCCCATGCCGGTGTCAATCAAGGTCAGCCCATCCCGGTCTTCGACCATATAGACCCGGCCTATCATCAGGCCGGTGAAGTTGTATACGCCGGGGACGACTTGTTTCATGCTGCTCCTCTTTGGCCTGGCCTACACCTTCGCGCTCTGCCACTTACCCCCCTCGAACCGCCAGTACATAAGAGCAGCCCGCACGCACGCCTCCACCACCAGTGCGCCATAGATGCCTTGCAAGCCGAGGCCCAAGCCGGGCACGCACACATCGGTAAAGGGCAGGCAAACGGTGCTCAAGCCGAGAAACGCGCCGGTGGGCAGCCGCACAAGCCACACGGCCAGCGTCGTCACCACCATGGGGAAGCGCACATCACCCGCGCCGCGCAGCGACCCGGCCAGCACGAAGGCCAGCGCCAACGGCGGCTGGCTGAAGGCTATCACCTTCATAGCGTCCCCACCCATCGTGAGCAGTTGCGGGTCGTCGGTAAAGACGCGCAATATCGCCTCGCCGAAGAAGAAGAACACCGCGCCCATGATGCTCATCCAGATGAGGGCCGAGCGGGTCGCCAGCCGCGATCCGAGCCACGCCCTGTGCGGTTGTTTGGCCCCCAGGCTCTGCCCCACCAGCGTAGTGGCCGCCACCGAGAAGCCGAAGCCGGGCATCTGCGACAAGAACACCGCGTTCACGGCCAGGCGCGAGGTGGCGAACACCGCCTCGCCCATCCCTATGACGATGAAGCTGTAAACAAGTATGCCGAGCGACATCAGCAACTGCTCGACCGCCGACGGGACGCCGATCTTGAGGATGCGCCCAATCAGGGCAAAGTTAGGTCGCCACCCGCCCCTACGCCAAAGCTGCAAGGTTGGCCTGGGGAGTAAGAAGATGCTCAAGAGTATAACCGTGCCCACGCCGCGCGATATAACCGCCGCCCACGCCGACCCCGCCACACCCAGCTCGGGTATCCAGTCGAGGCCAGGCACTCCCAACTGAGAATGTATCCCGAATATCGAGGCCAGGTCGTTCATCCAGCCGCCCAGGATGCCGTTTGCCCTCTGCCCGCCGAACACAAGCTCGACCGCCAGCACTGCGTTGATGACGTTGATGAAACCCGTAACGTACATGGGCGTTTTGGTGTCGCCCGCCCCGCGCAGAGCCGCCCCTGCCACGAACATCAGCACGATCAGCATCGAAAAGACCAGCGTGATGCCGAGGTAGGTGGCCCCGTCGCTTACCGCCTCACCCTTGAGGCCGAACATAGAGAGGAGGGAGTGCGAGAGGAGAGCGATGGGCGCAAGCGCCAGCCCCACCAGCGCGGCCAGCATCAGCGACTGCTTCAGCACCGCGCTGGCCCGCTCCTTCTGCTCGGCCCCCGTAAAGCGGGCCACCAGCACTGTGGTGCCCATGCTGACGGCGATCAGGCCGGTGGTCAGCACCCATATAAGCTGCTGGGAAGCGCCCACGCCCGATAGTGCGGCGGTTCCCAGCCGGGCCACCACCGCTGTGTCAACTATGCCGAGGAGGGTCTGCAAAGCGTTCTCGGCAATCGCGGGCCAGGCTAATCGGAAGACGCTGCGGCTTACGATCCTGCGCTCTTCGGCAGTTATTGTGTCCGCGCCCGCATGTCGGACTAAAACGCCCTCGGCTACCCGCTCGGCCTGCGCGGCGATCCCCACCGATATGCCCCCAGCCGTGAATGCGTCGGTGGCAACAGCGACATCGTGCGCGGCGTCGGGCGCGGCGTCAGCGAGCGGCTGCCTGGCTTCTTCGGCTGCGGGCGCCCCACCCGTCACGACGGTAGGGCTTTGTCTTGA
>JBBSGN010000014.1:0-13781 GCA_038254085.1 Chloroflexia bacterium
AAGCCGCCATCGTGTTCTCAGGCACTTCCGCCGCGCCCCCGCGATGGGCGATCAACACAGGCTTGATCATTTCTTGCATTCTCGCACCCTCGTTTCTAACTGGACCCTTTGCCTAACTGAATTCTTTGATTGCCCAACCTTCTCCTGCCGCGATTTGGCGCATCCTGGCCTTCGGATTCACGACTATGGGGTTGCCGAACAGGCGCAGCACGTCGTAGTCGGTGTGATGGTCGGCGTAGCAGAAGGACTGCGAAAAATCGAGGCCGTGCTCAGAGGCGTAATGCTGTATGAGCGCGGCCTTATAGCTCCCATAAGGGAAATCGCCCACGATGCGCCCCGTCAACTTGCCGTCTACGACCTCCATGCGGGCGGCAATCAGGTGGTCCGCGCCTACGTACTCGCGCAGAGGCTCAAGCAGAAAATCGAGCGCCCCCGACAGTAAGACTATAGTTTGGCCCTGCGTCTTATGCTCCTGTACAGCTTTGAGGCCGGCGCGGGATATGCGCGGCCTTATGTCGCTCTCGAAGCAGGCGCGCGCTAACCGGCGCATCTTCTCGTAAGGCTGCCCAGCCAGGTAGACGCGCTGCCGCCTTATTGCCTCGAACGGCGATGTGCGCCTAAGCTGCCCGGCGATAAACAGAGCGGTCCTCAATATGGCCTTCGGGCCAAGTACGCCGCGCCTGAACAGGTAGCGAATGAATATGCGCTCAGTGGTCGTGACAGGCACCAGCGTTCTATCCACGTCAAACACGGCGGCGGTGAGGACTTCGGAGCGTAGCGACGCCTGAGGACTGAGGACTGAGTTGTCTAGCATTGCCTCGTTCTCGCCAATTGATCGGTCCATAAATCTATACCTTCCAAGTAAGCAAGCAGCAGACCAACACTATCAAGCCGTTACGTTTCACGTGAAACTTTAACGCAGAGGCGAGTACCGACCACCGAGTGGAGTTTCTTCAGGCGTCGCTACGCTCCGAAGTCCTCATCCCTGAGAGAAGAGGTGGCGGCTGTCCCACACTACTACCGCGCCGCGAGCCAGTGAATAGAGCAGCGTGAAGGTTGCCAGGACAATGCCGGCTGTCTGCACTAGGTTGAGCGCGTTGCCAAAGTTCGCGGCCCACTCGACGTTGCGACCTATCTGCTCGGAGAGGGCGACTTGCAGTATAAGCCATATGAAAGTGACCACTTTCGCCGACCCGTATAGACCCCTGTGGAAGCGCGAGGTGGCCAGCCATGTGCCGAAGCGCGAGGTCATCATCGTGGTCTCACCGAAGGGCGTCTTGCCTTCACCGAACGCCAGGGTGCGAAGGGCGTCCACGAAGAA
Source organism: Chloroflexia bacterium (assembly GCA_038254085.1). Taxonomy (GTDB): domain Bacteria; phylum Chloroflexota; class Chloroflexia; order QHBQ01; family JADMIH01; genus JADMIH01. The sequence continues at coordinate 1,322 of JBBSGN010000014.1, forward strand.
GGAGCGCACCAGCATTACCAGCGGGAACCACACCGACAACAGGCCGATATGCGCGAACACCACCCAGTAGACATTCTCTACAACGCGGTCGCCCGCTATATCAATTACCGCGCCTAGTTTGTTGGACTCCCCCCTGGCCCGCGCCACCACACCGTCGAGCGCGTCGCCGATAAATACCACAAAGGTCAGCACCGCCGCCACCAGTGCCCACACAGGCTCGCCCGACGCGCCCTGATGCGGCAAGCTCAAATATATAAAACCGACTGTAATAAACAGCAGCGCCACCCGCGCCACTGTGATCAGGTTTGCCATAGGTCGGTAGTCGGTAGTGACGAGTTGTGCCTTTTACCTACTGCCTTCTTCTGGTCACTCGTCACTCGTTACTCGGTCGGGCCATACAGGTTGGAGTACCACCCATTGTTCGGGGCTGCGGCGTATCTGGCGCTCGAAGCGGGCGAATAGCCGGGTTAGCAGGGCCTGTATGTCTGCGTCGTTCGAGCCACTGCGCTCGACCTCTATCGGCTCTTCTATAGTGAGTTTATAGTGGTTGCCGGGCATTCGTTTGCAGAAAGTGGGCACGACAACCGACCCGGTTCTGATTGCCAGCTTGGCCACGCCCGCCGCTACCACCGTATTGTAGCCGAAGAATCTTATCGTCACACCTCTATGCTCCATGTTGCGGTCGGCCACCACCCCAAGCAATTCGCCTTTGCGTAGCAACTCTATGCTCCGCTTGAGTGCGGCAAGGTTCTGCCCGCCATCCTCCTCGTTGCTCAGAGGCAAAAGGTTGAGATCGCGCGATGCGCGCAGGTCAATGATGAAATCCGAGAGCCATGCCTGTTCGAGATGGGCTACCAGCACGGTGAGGGGGAGACCTCGGCGGTGCATCACCTGGGTCATCATATCGAACCCACCGAAGTGGGCACTGGCAAGAATCACCCCGCGTCCCTGTTCGTGTAAAGACTTGACCACGCGCCATCCATCTTCGTCGAAATCAACCATGCGGTCTATGTCGCCATCGCTCAAGTTAGGAGCGCGGGAGAGGTCGTAATAGTTGCGCATGGCGTTGTGGAAAACTACATGCACTGCTTTCTTGAGCCTCGTCTTGTCGTTGCCGATTACATGGCGCAAGTTGGAGATGGCGGCCAGCCTCGATTTGACGGCCACCCGGTACGCAAGATCGCCAGCCCTATCGGCGATGAAGTTGCCGACAGGCATCGGGAGACGCGCCACAACTACACGCACCACGCCAAGTAGGCGCGTGCGGAAGGCGCGCCGGCGCGTGTTCCACCGCACGCCGGGAGTCACCACAGACATCAGGCTTATATGATTACTGCTGTTCGCTGGCACTGGACCCGGGCTGGTCTTCTCCAGAAGTAAGGCGTTGGGCTTGTGCGATCCAGTCCTCAACCGCCGCCACACCGCCAATCACGTCCAACTGCTCGTTGATGGCGTTCGCGTCGGCCTGGGCTAACTGCTCAAGCGTGTTGATGCCTACGGATTCCAACCGCGACTCATAGGCGGGGCCGATGCCGTTTATAATGGAAAGGCGCTTGGTGCTTGCGGGACGGGTCATGGTGACAGTATCGGCGCCAGCAGAGCTACCGGCAGTGGCTCCCATCTGCGCGCCGGAGGCTTCCGCCGTCGCAGCCGAACCACCGCTCATGCCTGCGTCGGCGGGCACATCTATCTCGATGGGCGTCTCCTGGAACTCGAAGCCCATGTCTATGTCGTCGAAATCATCGAAGTCCTCTTCCCTACTGAGTAGGCGGGATAAAACAAAGGCAGCCGCTACACCGATGAGACCCAGGACAAACAGGCGCGTAAGCCAGCGTGGCATAATAGTCCTCCTATATTGGGATCGCCAGACCAACCCGGGGCAGGCGTGGCACTACGGGCCATTATATCCTAACTGTATGCGGGGCACAAGCGGCACGGAACGATGGACGGTAAAAAGGCGGAACGCAAAAAGCAGAAAGCAGTAACAGCCGATGGCTTATCTGCCCGTGTGATTGACTAACGTCTACTATAAAACTATAATCATCAGCGCGCGGTGCGAGCGGCGCATGGCTGGTGGCCGGTAGGTGACTACAAGCTGTCGCATAAACGGAGAGGGGGTTCGTTCCAGGCTCGCTTGGTATTTATGAGATAGCTTGTAGAAAGAGCACATGGGAGGTCGCAGCAATGGAGGCATTCGAGTTATCCCAGCTAATTGCGGAGCGCGGGCGAGCGGGGCGCCTGTACCTGGAGTTCTTGCGGGTGCCGTCGCTCAGTGTGGGCCTCTATGTGCTGCCCGCGGGCGGCACAGACCCCCAGCAACCGCACACCGAAGATGAGGTTTACTACGTCGTAAACGGTCGGGCGGCTATCCAGGTAGGCGCTGAGGACCGCCCGATGCAGGCGGGCACTATCGTGTATGTGAAAGCGGGGATCGAGCACCGTTTCCATACAATTGAAGAGGATCTGACGATAATGGTGTTCTTCGCGCCCGCCGAATATTCGCAAGCGGGTAATGTTTCACGTGAAACGTAGAGTGTAGTCTGATAAAACAATACGCAACCACGAGACGATTGCGTATTGTTTTATCGGCTGAACCTATCTGTTTGGCAGGTACATGGGCATGATGACGTGCAGGTAGCCTTCTTCGCCGACCGGCTTCATCACGGCGGGCGACTGGTAGGTTTTGGTCTCGATAGCCACCTGAGAAGTGCCTATCACGCCCAGCACGTCCATCAGAAAACGCCCATTGAGCGCGATCTGGCCCGCTTCGCCGTCAATCGAGCAGTCGAGTTGGCTGGTGTTGTCGCCCACCTCGGCGGCGTTGGCCGAGACCGTGACCACGCCCGGCGTGAGGTCAACTCCCGGCTCGACCTGCAAGCGCACGATGTTCGCCGAGTCCTTCGCGAAGAAAGAGGCGACGCGCACGGCCTTCAGTAGCTCGGCTGTAGACACCACCGTGCGAGCGGCCCAGTCGGTGGGGATCACGCGCTGGATGTCTACGTAATTACCTTCGACCAGGCGCGAAGTGACCTCCAGGTTGTCGTGCCTGAACAGTACCTGGTTACGGTTGGGGGTAAGCACGATGCTCACCGGCTCGGCGTTTTCCCCTTCCTTGCTCGAATCATCTTCCGCTGCCAAAGCGCGGGCCAGCTCAGTCATCGAGCGCGCGGGCACTATCAGCTTGAGGACGCTGTCGGCGGGCGTATCAAGCTCGGTGGTGCGCTTGGCGAGGCGGAAACCGTCGGCGGCGGCCATAGTCATCTCGCGCCCCTCAATTTGCAGATAGACGCCGGCCAGCACCGGGCGGCTGTCGTCCCCCGAGGCCGAGAAGGCTACCTGAGTGATCATTTCCTTCAACAGTGGGGCGGGTATGCGCGCCACCGGCGGCTCGTTCACTTCGGGTATGATCGGGAACTCGTCCGCCGAGATGCCCTTGATGTTGGCCTCGTACCGTGCGCACTTTAGGTGGAGGGTGCGTGTCTTTTCGTCCAGCGTCATGCTGATGGGGTCGTTGGGCAGCGACGACACGAAGTCGGTGAGCAACTTGGCCGGCACCGTGATCGCACCTTCCTCCTCTACCTGGCAGCCTATCCAGTTGGTGATGCCCACTTCCAGGTTGGTCGCCGTCAGCTTGAGACGCCCACCGTCCGTCGAAATTAATATGTTGTTCAGCACAGGCAGAGTGGTCTTGTTAGCCACCGCCTTGCCTACCGTCTGTAGGCCCTTGTGAAAGTTCTCTTGCAAACACGATACCTTCATGGTCGCCACTTCCCCCTTATGCTCCTGAGCGAATGGTTCCGAGATTGAGCGATAGTCCTTACAGTGTTGGCTTGGGACTACCCGCAACCTGTTGAGCTAAGGCCATTATAGCACGTCCCCTGTGGGCTAGGCACAGTTGTGGATAAGCCGGGGAAAGCTCGGTTTTGTGGGGAAAACTGTTCTCTTGACCTCTATGTCCCGGTTCGTTCTTAATTTCTTTTCTAATATTAGTAAGATCGTAGACGTATTTAGTAGTGGATGTGCATCCGTGCAAAACCGGCATTTTCACGCTCAAATGCGCCCACTTTAAGGCTGGATGACCCGTGCATAAGCGCGCGTCTTTCTGCACTCGTCCTTGCCCATTCTGCACACCACTTCTAACGCTCGGTGTAAACAGCCTGCTTTATACACCATTCTCTCCACGCCCCTCTACACATCCCGGTGCATCCGGCTATTCTGCTTTCGCATCTTCGGCACATCCTTTATCCACACGCCTCACGCTTTATCCACGAAAAACATCCACTTATACACGGTTTGGACGTTGCTACCTTTGCGCTACAATCTTAATCTGCAGAATGATTGGACGCTGCAATCCCTGGCTCTTGCAGTTGAGAAATAGAGGCAAAGCGGTATATAATACCGCATATACAACGTCACGATGCGCAGTCAGGTCTACTCAGGAGACAAGCGATGTCGCAAATGATGTGGAGCTACACGGACCAAAAGTATCGAGGGCAGGCCGCCGACGGCACACTTGTCGCCGCGGACGAAGCCGCCATGCAAACCGCCCTCAAGAAGGCCGGCAAAACTGTCTATGACACCGGCTGGTGGTTAGAGACTCTGCACTCGGTCCTCAACCATTGGGGCATCCAGGGCAAGCGCACGCTTGACGCGGCCACCAGGATGCCCCAGGTTGACTTCTCGTCCGCCTCCGAGCAAAGCCAGCCCCCCGTACAGCGCCCCTCCGGCCCCCTCAGCACTCGCCTCCTCTCCGGCCCGCTCAAGAAAGAAGACCTTCCTAACGAGTGAACCGTGACACGTAAAACGTGCTGCGTGAAACGTAAGGGGTAAGAACAAGGCCTTACGTTTTACGTGTCACGAGTCCAGCGCGGCGGCTAAATCGCGTATCAGGTCGTCGGAGTCTTCTATGCCTACGCTGAGGCGGATCAGGTTATCAGGCACCTGTAGTGGAGAGTTGGCGACGCTGGCGTGGGTCATCACACCTGGGTGCTCAATAAGCGATTCGACCCCGCCCAGACTCTCGGCCAGGGCGAACAGGTGGGTTCCCTGCACGATCCGCCTGGCTTCCTCGATGCCGCCCTTCACTTCGAAGGAGAGCATCCCGCCAAAGCAGCGCATCTGCCGTCCCGCAAGTTCGTGCTGCGGGTGCGACGGCAGACCTGGATAGCGCACGCGCTCGACTATGGGGTGCTGTTCTAAGTAGCGGGCGATCTTGAGCGTGTTCGACTCGTGGGCGCGCATCCTCACGCCCAGCGTCTTCACCCCGCGCAGCACCAGGAAGCAGTCCATCGGGCCGGGCACCGCGCCTATCGCGTTCTGTAGGAACTTCAGCTTCTCGTAGACCGCTTCGTCCGACGTGACAAGTACCCCACCCACCACATCGCTGTGCCCACCCAGGTACTTGGTCGAGCTATGCACCACTATATCGGCCCCCAGTGTGAGCGGTTGCTGGCCGTAGGGCGAGGCAAAAGTATTATCCACTATCACCTTCGCCCCGCGCTCTTTCGCACCGTCAGAAATGGCAGCGATGTCCACCAGCTTCATCAGGGGGTTGGAAGGCGTCTCAAGCCACACGGCCTTAGTGTTGTCGCGCATCTGCTCGCGCACCGAGTTGGGGGCGGTCATGTCTATGTAGGAGAATTGGAGGCCATATTCGGCAAGCACTCGCTCGAACAGACGATATGTGCCGCCATACACGTCGTTGGACACAACAACGTGGTCGCCGGGCGCGAAGAGGTACATGATGTTGGCCTCGGCGGCCATGCCCGATGCGTATGCCAACGAGTGGCTGCCCTCTTCGAGAGAGGCTATGCACTTTTCGAGAGCGGTGCGGGTGGGGTTGCCGGTGCGCGAATACTCGTACCCCTTGTGCTGCCCCAACTTCTCTTGCGCGTAAGTAGATGTCTGGTATATAGGCACGATTACCGCGCCTGTAGTGGGGTCCGGCTCCTGCCCGGCGTGTATAGCGCGGGTCTCGAAGCCATAGCGAGGCTCTTGGGGGTTCTGTTCGGAGTCTATAGGCTGGCTGTCTGCCAATATCGCTCTCCTGTGGGTCGGTTAGCGACATTGTAGGCTCACTTGGTAAGAGTGTCAACCTCGCTCGGCTATTGGGATGCTTGTTTATCTTGCAACTCCGGCTTGACCATAACGTTATTATGGTAGCAGCCGTTGCCTGGGGATGCGGGTACGCTTGCTGGCTGCTCAGCCGATCTGCGCCCATTGCAAAAGGAGACGGCTATGAAAATCTGGACGTTGGGCTTACTTGGCGCTTTCGTGATATTGATCCTGGAAATGTCGCCTGTCGCCCAGGCGGGTGGCGACCCCGGCCAACCTGTAGAACCGAGATATGTGAGCTTCGAGGGCGTCAGTTTCATCTATGATGGCTTGTTGGCCCGTGACGTGATAGCAACGTCGGTATCGGAGCGCAGGGCAGCACCCGATGAGGCATCCTGGACAGCCTACCCCCAGCACACCCTCTTTGAGTTCATTAACTTTCGTGGCAGCAGCGCCACATCCCTAAACCCTGCCATCTACATCTTCCCGGTCAGGAGCAGCTATACCTCCCTCACTCCCGGGGAGACAACCGATCTGTGGCTGCCCGGTATAAGCGCGCTGCGAAGTATACTTGCCAGCAGGCCCGACCTGCGTTCTGCTATTGAGCAGAGTATGCCTTCCAATGGGTCCCCGCCTGATCTGCCGTACCTGCCGCCAATTAACGCCGCCAGAATCCCCGTGGGTAAACCGGCCTATATAAAGTTCGGCAATGGCATCGGCATCCGCTACCTTGCAGAAATCACCCAGGATGCATCGCCACCCAACCGTGACAACGCCTCGTATACCTTCCAGGGGCTTACAACCGACGGCAAATACTACATAGCGGCTCAATTCCCTGCTTTCCCCGTCGCCATGCAACCGCTGCCCCCGATGCTCACCAATGACACAAAGGCTTACTTCGGGCATTTATTGGACGAGTTCGACCGAATAGATAACAGTCGGTTCACCCCTGACCTGAATAAACTCGACGCTATTGTGAAGTCGCTCACTGTGAACCGATCGGAAGCGAGTCGTCTGCCTGGTTTACCGCGCACCGGCAACGCTGCGCCTGCCGAGATGATGGCTATCGCCGCCTGGTTGGGCGTCGCTATGTTGCTGACAGGTGGGCTTGCTCCGCGGCTGCGTGCCATACATAAAAAATAGGGGCTGACCGTTTCGCCGATGGCCGTCCCCCATAATCTGCAATCTGCGACTACCGAATGAACCCACCTACATACCACAGGTGGTACACCAAAGAATTGCGGTACTTTATCGTCTCCTCGCCCAGGAACTCGGCCAGATGGCCCAGGGGGTGGTTGATGTACTCGAAGCCGTAATAGTCGTAGGTGAGCGGGCCTCGGAAGGGCAATTCCTCGCTCACCTGCGAGAGGGCGGCGCGCAACACGGCGTATATCCACTGGGGCTGCAAGTCCCACATGAAGTGGTTAATGAGGCCGCCCGTGTAGCCCATGCCCCACACAGGTCGTCCGTCGTAATGCACCGTCTCTTGCCCCGAGAATCGTTCGAATCCGCAGTATACATTGCGATAGCTGTATAGGCCGCGAGAGTATTGTAGTTGTATCGAGCCAGGCAGGATGTTCTGTATGCTTTGCCCGTCGGTGGCGGGTTGGGCGTTGCGCTTCGCCTCCACCAGGAACGCGCTGAAAGCCACAGTATCGAGAGTCATGGTCTGCCTGTCACCCATCGCTACGTTATATATTGATGCCAATTACCTACCCCCTTGGCGTAAAACGTAATGCGTAAAACGTAAAAGCAATGTGTTACGCTTTATGCATTACGTTTTACGTTTTCCTCCCATCTCAATCCGGCCAGCCAGCATAGAGCTAACATAGTAGCCGATTGGACCACGACCGGATATTCCAGCAGCTTATGATACTCTTTGTCAATTGCGCTTTGCACTGCTACCACGAACCAGGGCAATATCGCCATCCACGTGTATATTGCCAATCTCCAACGCCTTCCGGCACTTCTGTCTGCGTGCGACCCTTCGCTGTTGGGCAGGCCCACCGCCGCCAATATCACCAGCGCGGGTATCAGCAGAAGCACTTGCTCGTACCCCAGCAAGTAAGGGCTGATCACGCTGGTCATGCAGAGGGTGAGGGGCAGGCTGACTGGCACGGGCGAGGTCTTATCTCGCAAGTCGCGCCACCAGGCCGGCATCAGAAACGCCACACCCAGCAGGCTGAGAATGGCCGCGACCACTGCCCAAGGCGACGACGCACCCAGCCACTGGTAGCTGAGGCCCCACACGGAAGCCGACACTGTTGCCTGGCTCGTGGCCTGTCCACGTAGGACTACCGAAAACCAATCGCCCACCGACGAAGGGTAGAGCAACATGGGCACAACGAGAAGCAACAGCGACGAAGCAACCGCTCCAAAGGGCACGGCCCACCGGCGATGGCTGATGGCCCACAGAACCAGTAGCAACACGGCCAGGCCCGTAGCTTGCGGCTTGGTCACAAGCACCGCCAGGGCGAGACCGGCCAAGGCGTCGCCCCAAACTTGCCGGCGGCCACCGAGCCTACCGGAAGACGCCAGCCAACCCCATATAGCGGCCAGCAGGCCAAACTCGATAATAGAGAACTGTCCCAAGAAAAAGGTGACGAAGCTCTCTCTAAACAGGAGCGCCAGCAGCACCGTTATGCCGATGGCAGCCGACACTGCGGGCTCCTTCAGCCGAAACATCGGGTTGGAAGCGCGAAGCACAGCCCCCACGCCCCACACAAACAAGAGCAGGCTAGCGGCTCGCCACACAGCCGTCGCTGTCACCAAGGGCATCACCCCGAACGGGGCCAGCATGAGCGCCACCCACATCGGATATATAAAGAAATAATTCGGCTTGCCGCTGTTGAACGTGGCGAAAGATGGGCTATACATGCCCAATGCAGAGTCTACCTGGCGGCGTGCCGGGTGATAAGGGTTCGCGCCGTCCAGCACCAGACGCGAGGGGAGCCACACGTTCTGCGCGAAATCGTTGTTCACCGGCGTGGTCGCGCCCCACTGCAACATCAACCAGAGCGCAATGAGAGCGCCGCCAACCCAAAGCGCCACGCGCGCAGGTACACGAAGAGACGAGCTACGCTCAAAGTCTCTCTCCACGCTCGCTTCGGGCGGAAGTGGAAGCACGCCTACCGTTACCTTCTCCATAGCATTATCGCACAAACAGGGAAGAGCCTCCTCTTCAGGCAGTCACAGAATGAGTATATCAGCCCCCATCCGTAGGTGTAAATGCCCCATTTGGCATAGGCCGACCCGCCCAAATGGGGGGTGTTAGGTGATTAAGTTTTCCAACACCCATCACCCAACACCCATCTTGCCATATCCCCCTGTTGGGGGTACAATTATGGTGCGGTATTAGAATAGCATAAAGGAAGCTTGTGTAGCTGGGGCTGTTATTATTTGCTCATGCGTGGTTAGCTTTCGGAGGTGTCTTCCTATGGAAAAATCTACACTAACGACCAAGAAGGGTCTCGCCCAGATGCTCAAGGGCGGGGTGATTATGGACGTGGTTACGCCTGAGCATGCGCGCATAGCCGAGGAAGCGGGCGCATCGGCTGTCATGGCGCTGGAGAGGGTGCCCGCCGACATACGCGCTCACGGTGGGGTGGCCCGCATGAGCGACCCCGAGATGGTGATGAGCATCATGGAGGCGGTCACTATTCCGGTGATGGCAAAGTGCCGCATCGGGCACTTCGTCGAGGCCCAAATCCTCCAGGCTATCGGCGTTGACTACATTGACGAGAGTGAGGTGCTCACCCCCGCCGACGAGCGGTACCACATTAACAAGCAAGACTTCAAGGTGCCGTTCGTATGCGGGTGCCGCGACCTGGGCGAAGCTCTCCGCCGTATAGGCGAGGGCGCCGCTATGATACGCACCAAAGGTGAGGCTGGCACGGGCAACGTGGTGGAGGCTGTGCGGCACATGCGCTCGGTGTGGGACGGTATTCGCAAGGTGCAGAACATGCCCCGCGAAGAGCTTATGTCCGAGGCCAAAGAGCTAGGCGCGCCCTATGAGTTGCTTGTGTGGGTGGCCGAGAACGGCAAGCTGCCCGTCGTCAACTTCGCCGCCGGCGGGGTAGCCACGCCCGCAGACGCCGCCCTTATGATGGCTATCGGCGCTGACGGGGTGTTCGTAGGCTCAGGTATCTTCAAATCGGGCGACCCGGCCCGCCGCGCCCGCGCCATCGTGCAGGCAGTCACCCACTACAACGACCCCGCAATCCTGGCCGAAGTCAGCCGTAATCTGGGCGAGGCCATGGTCGGCATCAACATCTCCACCCTCCCGCAAGAGGAATTACTGTCGGTACGCGGTTGGTAGGTGTTATCCTGCTAGGGTAACACCCAAAGCTTTAGGTTAGGTAGAGAAGATGCAGCAAGACCAGGTCGCCATTCATGATCTCGTAAGAAGGGCTCAAGACGGCTGGAATGCTGGTAGCGGCGAAGGCTTCACCGCTCCATTTGCAGAACACGCCGACTACGTCCTTGTGAACGGCAATCATGTCAAGGGGCGCGCTGCGATTGCCGCTGGGGCGCGAACAGATTTTAGCGCCGTCTTCAAAGACAGCAATAACATCTATACCGTCGAGGATGTGCGCTTTATCCGCCCAGATGTTGCTATCGCTCACATTCATCAATACCTGAAGTACCACGACCGCGAAACCACGCAAGACGCGAAGGCGAGGAGTACCTGGGTTCTGACCAAGGATGATGGTAAGTGGAGTGTCGCTGCCTTCCAAGATACTCTTATTGCTCTTTCTAAGCAGTAGGATGGCTGGTGGGATTCGGGGCAACTCTGTTCTACGGCAGTGATAGGGTGGCAGTAAGAGAGGATGAAGATTGGCGTTTTAGCTCTGCAAGGAGCTTTTAGGGAGCATATAGAATCGCTACGCAAGCTAAGCGTAGAGGCGGTTGAGGTGCGCCTGCCCGGGCAGCTAGAGGGGCTGGACGGGCTTATTATTCCGGGTGGGGAAAGCACGGCCATTGGCAAGTTGGCGGTGAAATACGGACTGCAAGAGGCGATCAGGCGTTATGCCGAGATGGGCAAACCGGTGTACGGGACCTGCGCCGGGATGATACTCCTGTCGCGGGACTTGGGCAGCGAACAGCCACTGCTCAGTATGATGGACGTGTCGGTGGAGCGCAACGCCTTTGGTCGCCAGCTAGACAGCTTCGAGACCGACCTGGATATACCGGCGCTCGGTGAAGGAGCTTTTCCTGGCGTCTTTATCCGCGCCCCCAAGATCGAGAGCGTGGGTGAAGGGGTAGAAATTCTCTCCAAGCTGTCCGACGGCACGCCGGTAGCCGCACGCCAGGGCAACATGCTTGTCACCGCCTTCCACCCCGAACTGACCGACGACCTCCGCTTCCACCGTTACTTCCTGGCAATGGCGGAGGGCGCGAGACGAGTAGTCGGTAGTCGGTAGTCGGTTCCTTAATTACCGACTACCGACTACCAAAGGAACACATGCCAAAGATACGTCCTGCAACACCGTTGGACCTGTTGGGCTTGTGGGCTAACAGGCGGCGGCAGCGTGTCTTTCGCCTTAACCCTCCCTACACGCTGGTACAGCCGGAGTCCATGTTGCTCGATATGCTCAAGGCGCAGGCGCCGATCAAGCCGCAGGCCAGCTTCGTTTACGTGTACATAGACAACGGGATAGCACAGGGCTACGTAGAAGTGAGAAGCAAGTGGCGAAAGCGCGACGAGTGGACCATCACCACCCTCAGCAGCACCGATAGGGCGGACGACGTTCTGGAAGCTCTCCTGGAGGAGGTATGCCGGACGGCGGGCGAGGCGGGCGTGACGCGTCTGTTCGTGAAGATACCGAGGGACGAGCCACAACTGGCCCTTTTCCGCACGCTCGGTTTTACCCACTACACCAGCGAGGGCATCTGGGGCAATCTCTATTTCGGCACGTCGAGTGCGCAGGCCGACAAGCCTCCCAGCAAGCCTTTGCGCCGCCAGACCAACGGTGATAGCTGGGACCTCATGCAGCTTTACTCGGCTGTCACCCCACCCGCCGTGCAGCGCGCCGAGGTGCTGACCAGCAGGCAGTGGCAGGTGAGCCATATGCCGCGCAACTGGCCCCTCTCGGACGGCCTTACCGAGGCGTCTTACGTCTGGCCTGACGCGCGAGAAAAGATGACGGGTCTGGGTGGCTACATCAGGCTCCTGACGGGGGCGAGGGGGCACTGGATAACGCTCCTCTTCAGGTCTGACAGCGCCAATCGAGCGGTATGCCCTACTGCGTTGGACTACGTTTTGTGGAAAGCAGCACGGGCAGGCAACAAACCTGTATATTCTGGTGTTAGAGAGTACCAGGCCGAGATAGCCGGCCTGCTTGAGGAGCGGGGCTTCCACTGCCTGAGCGAGCAGGCTCTGCTGGTCAAGTACCTGGCCGAGCCG
>JBBSGN010000015.1:0-13744 GCA_038254085.1 Chloroflexia bacterium
AGTGGCCGAGGCGATCACAGACGATATGTAGAGGTCGTAATAGGCCCAGATAGCAAGCGCCCAACCAGCAAGCAGCAGAGCCGGTATGCGCCACACTGTCATGGCCATACCTGCCCCACACCTGTTGAGCCATCGGATAGCCGTCCATAGGAGCAGCGTCAGCGTGAGAAAGAGCGCGACGGTGGGAAAGGAGAGCAAGGCAAACGCGGCCAACAGCATCAGTGCAGCCCATTGCGTGATGGTCCAGAGCCGCGCGCCAACCGCGACGAGCGCCACCACCAGGCACGCCGCCAACCATTGCGCGAGGATCGTGGGCAGGATACCATACGAAAATGCCCTGAACGCTAGAGGCACGATAGCGTACAGCCCTGCTCCCGCAACCGCTGCCCAGCGCGAGCCGCCCACGCGCAACACCAGCCAGAAAACAGCCAGCACAAGTGTAGCATCGAGGAAGCAGATTAGCCACTTGACTGATGTCTCAATGTCGAATGGCAGCGCGGAAAGTGGTGCGAAGATAAAATAAAAGAGCGGTGACTTGGGAATGAGCAGATCGAGACCCCACTCGCGGGGGACGGTGCTGAGGCCACCCGGAAAATAGAGCGATTGCCAATCGCCTAAGAGGAGGGTGCGTAGCCACTTCATGTGCCAGGGCATGTCAATAATCACCGATTGGGGGAGGGCCATGCCACCGTAGCGCAGACCAAAGGCGAAAGCGACCGAAAAAGCCAGCACACGCCGTTGGGCGCCCGACAACGCATAGCGCGAGCTACCAAGCAAACGCTCGACCGCTATCAGCAGGAGCAGCGCGCTCACGGCGGTAACGACCAGATGGGGCGAGGCGACCGATGCCGCAATATGGCTTAGGGCGAGCCAGAGGACGAGAGATACGCTAAACGCGAGCGCGACCAGAATCGCCCAGGCGCGCGGGCGTCGAATCGTGCCGAAGCCATAGAGCGACCTGCCAACCAACAAGTAGACCAACAAGAGTGCGCCGCCCAACAAGACTAACGTCGAGTAGGCGGGCGTTATAAAACTCCCCGTGCGCGACTGGTCGAGCAGCACCGAGGCCAGCTTGATACCCTTTGGCTCGGTGGGCAGGTCGGGGGTGCGGTAATCAGGTGCGCGAATCTCGATAATCGTGTCGCGGGAGGCAAGAGCGCGCGGGTGCTTCTCGTCCACCCGCAGGCTAATCGTCTGCCATCCAGGTTGAAGCGGGCGCGAGAACAGCGTTTCGCCGTTGACGATAATGGTGACGGGGGCCGGGCGGGCGGTGTCAAGTTGCAGCGTGACCGTGAAAGGACGCGAGCCGCCGAGGCCGGGGAACGACACGTAGCCATATACATCGGACCACCTGTACGTTGGGCTTTCATCAGGCACGCGGGCGTGAAAGTTGTGGACATATGCCTGGTCATCGGGCGCGCCCACATCTATCGCATATGCGCGCGGCGCCTGGTAGGCAGCCGTCATTGCCGCCAGCAAGCAGGTAAGTAGAGCCCACAAAGGCCACCACCAGAGGAGCGCGCGGACAACCCTCACTTCGCCCGCTATCGCCCGACGCACACCAGTCAACAGTGAGGGGAAGATCGCGCGCGTTACGTTAGCGGGACTACTTAAACGCATAGGTTATCCTGTACTGCCACAGCGCCAACGCCTGAACTGCGAATAATAGAACGAGCATCATAGTTAGCAGTGGACCATAACGGCACTTGCGCCATGTACCGGATAGGAGAATACCCGCGCCCAGCGCGACGACCGGTAGCGCGAACAGCGAATAGCGTACGTATAGATTCAGCAGCCAACCGGCCACCGCGAAGATGACAACCGCCAACGCCCAGCCCACCGCAGCAAGCACTAGGCAAGTGCGGAATGCGGAATGCGGAATGTTCCAAATGCGGAATGCGGAATGCAGAATGCGGAATGACCGGGATATGCTCGCTTCGCGTGTGAAGGGGGGCCAGATGAGTACGTAGCCGAGGATTGCGGCGGGGAGGGGCCACACGCAGTAGTAGGCTTGCGCTTCCTGCCAGAAGCCGCGTAGCCCACCCAGGAACCAATCGCGCCAGTTGTCCACGTAGCGCACGACCAGGCCCAGGCTGGCGTCCGCCACCGATCCGCCTATCTTCAAGTGCAGCACGCCCGGTTTGGCCTGCGCGGCTCGCTCGGCCTGAATCTGCTGGAGGGTATTGATCATATCTGCGGCGAAATGGCTGTAGTAAAACATGTAGGCTAGAACGGCGGCGGAGGCTAACGACGCCAGGGTCCAGACCGCGCCGCGTCTGGCGGCTATTATACGCCGCGAGACCAGCCACAGAAGCGATATAAACGCAAAAGCGACTCCTGTAAGTTGCACGACCCCAGGGTGGCTCAAGAGCGCAATCAGCAGGGTGAACAGCAAGGCCCAGAAAGCGGGGCGGTTAGGGCGGATGTTTGGGTATGCGCCCACCGCGATAGCCAGCGAACAGAGCGCGAAGAACTCCCCAAATAAGTTGGACGTGACGCCCCACGACAGAGGCAACACGGCTATCGGCAGCATCAGGTAAAGCGCGCTCGCTATCAGGCCGGCCCGTCCATCATCCATAGCTTTCCTTGCCAGGTAGAAGACCGGGAAGGCCCCCAGCGCGCCGAGCGCCACGTTGAACAGCTTGATGTGCGTTAGCTGGTCGGTAAATAGCCACCGGAACGGCAGCATGAAGACATAGGCGGTAGGCAGGTAAAAGGTATCATGCCCTCCCCACTCGGCGGACTTTATGGTGAATAGGAGTTGCCCAGTTTCGACCTGGTGTAGACGGTGCTGGTGAAAGACCAGGTCCACTATAAATATCTGCGGGTGCAACTCGCCCGCCAGCCGCACAGCGAAAGCGAGCATGAGCATAGTCAGGAAGGCGCGACGCTGCCAGGGCGACCAACGCATGCCCCCTAACCTCAGCAGCCACCCACCAACCAGCCATAAGAGCAGCACCACCAGAATGGCAACCGACACGCTCTGCGGCCAGGTGACATACCACCCCTGCGAAGTGAGCCACAAGCGGTCGAGCACGAGAAGCCAGGCAGCCAGCACACCCACAAGTGACGTACCGAGCGCGATCCCACCCACGCCCCAACCGAGCAGAGAGAGTGTGAGGCCGAGCAACCCAGCCGCGACGACCAGCCAGCCCCAGATGTCGGCAGGCGGCGCGATAAACCGCTCAGGCGCTGTACCGGGCGTCACTTTAAGCCGCGTAACGCTGACACCCAGAGGTCGAGGGTTCGGGTCGTTGGGCGGGATGAAGGCGTTCGATACGAGATGAAGTACGAGCGTGCCGCTATGTACCGCATCACGGGGGACCGAAAAACGATAGTCGGCGGGCGCGGGGGCAGGTGCGGTATCGAGCAGAGTCTTGCCGCCGGCCTCGATGCGAAGCCGCGCGGGAGGTTGGCCCGGGGGTCGCCAGCCGTTGGCCGACAGGACCATATCGAAGTCCTGCTGCCCCACGTCCTGCAAGACGATCCACGAGTCGCCCCTGGTCCAACGAAAGGTCGTGGGAGTAGGCCCGCCTGCAACTTCAGCGGTGTTGAAGCCACGCAACAACGGGCCATCCGTCGGTCCCCCAAACGTCACCTCGTAACTGGGGCGCGCCTGGTAGGCCACCAGGATGAGGAGAGCAACCGCTAGCACGCCTACGTAGATGCCGGGGTTTAGCACGATTCTCAGGGCTTGTCTCACCCCGCGCCCCCGGTCACTTGAACCCATAGGTTATCCTGTACTGCCACAGCGCCAACGCCTGAACTGTGAAGAAGGCAAGCAGGGAGAGCGACACCCACTTTCCGGCCCATCCTCTGTCCCACACACGCGACAACAGGATGCCCGTGCCGAGAGCCAGTACCGGCAGAGCAAAGAGCGCATAACGCACATAAAGATTGGTCGCCCACCCGATCAAGGCGAAGACGATTACGGCAAACGCCCACCCAACCGCCGCCAGCACTAACCGAGTGCGGAATGCCTGAATCGGTTGCCTTCCGGGCGGTAGCCCAAGAATCTGCGGAATGCGGAATGACGAGGATGTGCCGGTTTTGCGCGTGAAAGTGGGCCAGGTCAGGACGTAGCCGAGGATGGCGGCGGGGAGTGGCCACACGCGGTAGTAAGCCTGCGCCTCATTCCAGAAGCCGCGCAGGCCGCCAAAGAACCAATCGCGCCAGCTGTCTACCTCGGTTATGACCAGCCCCAGGTTCTTGTCGGAGACCGAGCCGCCGACCCGGATGCGCAACTCCGAAGCGGCCTCGCCGGTCCGCTCCGCCTGTATCTTCGAGATCGTGGCAAACATGTCTCCCAGGAAGTTCCGGTAGTAGAGCATGAAGGCCACCGCCGCAGCCAGCGCGAGCGCGCCGAGTGCCCAGGCAGCGCCGCGCTTGTCCACTATTCGCTTCGACAGGAGCCATAGCAGCGACATGGCGGTAAACGCCACCGCGAGGAGGGCCAGCACACCGGTATGGCTCAGAAGCCCCACCAACAGTACGCCGACCAGCACATAGAAAGCGGGACTTTTCGGATTGAGGTCCGAGTATGCGCCTACCGCGATAGCCAGCGCGCAAAGGGCGAAGAACTCGCCGAAGACGTTGGGCATGATACCCCACGAATAGGGCAATACCGCCATGGGGAACGTCACGTAGAGCAGCGCGGCGATCACGCCTGCGCGACCATCCTGCAAAACGCGCGTGGCGATATAGAAGAGCGGCACAGCGCCCAGCGTGCCCAGCGCCACCATCAGCACTCTCATCGCCATCAGTTCGTCGCCCAGAAGCCATTTGAGGGGTATGACGAACAGGTAGGGCGTGGGCAGGTAAAAGGTCTCGTGTCCGAAGCCCCCGAACTCGGCGGGCGTAGTGGTGAAGAGAAAATAACCTCTCTCAACCAGGTGGAGGCGATTGGCGTGGAAGCCGAGGTCCCAAACAAATATCTCAGGGTGCAATTGCCCGGCCAGCCTCGCCACGAAAGCGGCCAGTATTACCGTGAGAAGAGCGCGACGCTGTTCTGCGGTCCACCGCACGCCGCCACGCCTGAGGAGCCAGCCACCCACGATCCACGCCAGCAGCACCAGCGCTGCCCCCAGCGCCAACGCCTGCAACCAGGAAAAGTACCACTGCCGTGTAGTCAGCCAGAGGCGGTCAAAGACCAGCAACCGCGCCGCGAACAGGCACACTATACCCGCGCCCACACCCACGCCGCCCACGCCCCAACCGAGCACAGAGAGAATTACACCGAGCAAGGCAACCGCGCCTACCACTCCGAACATGGGGGCTATGGGCGGCACAATAAAGCCGGAGACGCCGGGTGCCGGAGAGACTTTGAGGCGAGTGACGATGACGCCCAACTCTCGAACATCGCCCTTCGCGTTGAAGGGATTGACTATTAGATTAAGGGCGAGAGTGCCCTCCTTGACCGCATCGCGGGGCGCACGGAAGGAATAATCGGCTACCCCGGGGGTGGGCTGAACATTCAGGAAGGTCCTGCCTGCTCCAGTTATCCTCAGCGTTGGCGCGGGCTGGCCTGGGGGTCGCGTGCCGTTGAGCGAGAGCGCAACGTCGAAGTCCTGGCTCCCCACGTCCTGCAGGGTGATTTGGGCGTTGCCGGTGGTCCACCTGTAGGTACTGTAAGGCAGCCCGTCCTTGTCGGTGGTCCTCTCGCCCGAATTGAAACCTTGCAGCAACGGCGTATCGGTGTCGGTGCCTATTTGTACGTCGTAGGTGGGGCGCATCTGGTAGGCGACCACCACTATCAGGGCCGCAACGAGCGCACCTAAGTAAACAGCCGGGTTTGCTGGAGCGCGTAATACGCGGTGGAGTATCAAGGGCCGTTTCCCTTGTAAGCGATGCCCCGACCGCGCTTATACAAGGCCACATGCTCGTTAGACCAGACCAAGTTCTGCGGCAGGTAGCCCTCGGTGGTGGGGTCCTGGTTGGCCCACAGAAGCGCGTAATCGGGCTGGTTAAGGGGGTCGGGCGCATGTACCGGCTGTCCGAAGCTGAGGTCAGGGTCGCCGTACTGCGGGTGATCGCGCAGGAAGTACGCCAGCGCCGCTATGTAACCGCCGCCTATGGGCGTGCTACCGTCGCTGGCCCTGATAGGATCGTTTTCCGGGTTGGCGAGAAGCAGAGACGCGCCGGGCGGGACCAGCTTCACCAGTTGCCCGACCTGGCCGGGGCTTGTAATCCTGTATACCCGGTCAGAGCCGAAGTCCTTCACGAGAACGAAGTCGTTCACAACCTTGCCTGCCGGGTTCGTGGATCGCCACGCGAAATCGGTGCGTTGGGGGCCGCTCAGGCTGTCCAGATGCGCAACTACGTACTCAACGCCGAGCGCCCACAGCGCATCCAGGCTGCGCGGGCACGGGAAGCAGTCCTGGACCTCGTTCACGATTGCGGAATAGGCGTACGGCCTGATCGCCAGGCTGCCATTTACCAACTTCTGCCAATGGTAGGTGCTGAAATATTGGTAAGTGTTGCCCATCGCCACGTTCGGGTAGCCCGGCTTGTAGTAGACCATCGGGTACTCCAGTATCACGGTGGGAGGCTGCGCGGCCAGCCACCGGTACACTGGTGGCACCGCGCTTCGAGTGGCAAGCGGCTCCATGTCGAGTGGCGCGGACCAGCTCTCGACGACCGGCAGCAAAGCCATCAGTATAGCGACGGTGGGCACAAGCAAAGGCGTGAGGTTGCGTCGCTTCACCCAAGCTGTCAGACGACCAAGCAAGAAGAAAGCCCCTATGCCCGCCAGCACTGCCAAAGCAAGAGCTAACAGCACGCCCACCCTGGCCGCGACGCGCATACTCTGGAAGCCCGGAACCCACTCGTAAAGGAGAGCGTAGGGAAGCGGCAGCACGCCCCGGATGGCGTTGGGGTCATATTCGGTCGCCGGGTAGGTAAGCTGGAGGGTCGGGCCGAGAGAGAGCAACACGCTGATTAGAGCCACGATAAGATAGAAGGCAGCGTGCTTGCCCAGATCGGATGGGTGGCTAGCCGTTTGCCGAATAGCCTCTGTGCTGCCCCGCAAGGAATGAGGGTAGCGCGACGCCCAGACTACACCCAAACCCGCCAGCACCAACACAGCAAGTCCTGGGAAGGCTGAGCGCTCGATGGCCCAGGGGCCTGGGTCGGCGAACGGGGCGAGCAGTTTCTGGTAGATGGGGTTGCCCCGGAAGACCGCCAGAAAGCTGGTGAGCGTGTTGGAGAATCGCTCGACCTGGAACAGGTCGCGCCGGAAGTCCTGGCTAGCCTGCCCCCTCACGTAGGGAAGGGCAATGGGCAAAACGAGCAGCGCCGACACTGCCATGCTCGCCGCCAACTTGCCGAAGAAAGCCAGGGAGAAAAGCTTGCGTTGCGCGAACCAGTAATAGACCACAAAGAGGCCGAGCAACATTGCCGAATAGAAGGCCAGGTAGTGGCTGGACAACGCCTGTAGCGTGAAAAATGCAGCGAGCGCCCATGCCCATCGCCAGGAGCGAGTCCAGATTACCTTATAAGCGGAAAGCAGTATGAAGGGCAGCCATTCGGCGCTGAGGAGCGTGGTGTGCGGCAGGTGGTTGAGCATATAGAAGCTAAACGCGAAGGCGGCGCCCCCCACCAGCCCCGCCCACGCGCTGCCGGTCAGTTCGCGGACCAGCAGCCACACGCCATAGCCTGAGATAATAAAGGCACCGAACACCACGATGTTGTGGCTGAGGATCGGGTTGCCCAGCAGCCAGTAGAAGGGCGCGGCCAGCACCGCCTCGCTGAAAGACAGTTCGTCGAATGCGAGCGTGCCGCGAAAGGGGTAGTAAACGTTGGAGTCGAAGAGACCAAGTGGGTTGGTGGCGAGCGCGTGCCCCTGCCAGGCCATGCCCCACACCGTCAGGAGCGGGTCGGCACGGTCCATCAAGTAGCCGCCCAGATTGGGAAACATCGGCCAGGTGGCGATCATAGTGATGAGAGTGAAGGCGATAATGGTCAGGATATGGGGAAGCAGCCGCGCACGCACCGATGAAGCCTGAGCGGGGTGCGGCGTATCGGGAAGCGGCGCGATCTCCACTGCCTGGGCCGCGTGCGAAGGCTGTTCGGTTATATCAGTTTGTGGCAGCATGAATGTCTTTGATTCGGCAGGCAAGTCAATCCTTGAAGCGTCTACGCCTGGTTTCCCCGAGAACGCGCAGTAGCGTGCCAACACCGCGCTCCCAACTGAAATGGGTGGCAACGAAGCTCGCACCGGACTGCCCCATTTGGCGGGCGCGCTCCGGCTGGGATAGGAGATCAGCAATAGCCCCGCCCAACGCCTCGCGGGTGGCCGGGACCAGATAGCCACTCACGCCATTCTGGACGGTGTCGCACGGGCCGCCTTCATCCACCGAGACAACGGGTAAACCCAGCTTGAGCGCCTCGATGACCGACAGGCCAAAGCTCTCTTCGCGTCCCGTATGCGCGTAAACATTGCCCAGCGCATAATGGGCAGGTAGCTCGCTCTCAGGGACCGCGCCCGTGAAGATCGCATCCCGACCTAACTCCATGCCCAGGCCGATGGCAAGCGCCTCTAGTACGGTGCGTTCGGGGCCGGCGCCCACCACTAGAGCGGTGGCGCTGGGGATCACGCACCTGGCGAAATGCACCGACTCCAGGAAGAGGTCAACCCGTTTGCGCGGGTGTAAATGGTTCACGGTAACGGCAACGGGGAGGTCGCCCAGGCTGTACCGCGAGCGCAAGGCCGCGACCTGCTCGGGGGCGGGAGAAGCGAAATCGGCGCCATGCTCGATCACAGTGGACCGGCGGCGATAAGCCTTCCAGATGCGCCGCGAACCGTAAGGGCTGTTCGATAGCACGCGGTCGGCTGCGTGGACCATGCGGCGGTCAAGGGCGCGGTACAAGCGAAAGAGAGGCTGCAAGAGTTTACCCAGGGTTCCCAGGCGGGCCACGATCTCCGCCGTGTCGCTATAGATGAATCGCGGCGGCTCGAAGCAAAAGTAGAGGACCGGCACACGCTTGCCTCGTATCGGGAAGAGCAACCGCCTGGCGAACCACATGGCGGGCACGCTCGGCGGGCCGAAGAAGATCACGCCTTGCAAGCCGCCAGCCGGTATGCGGAGGGCCAGGGCCGGACCGAGCGCGTACTCGACCGCCGCGTCCAAGTAGTGGTTGGCGGTCAGTTGCAGAGGCCATCCCGTCTCGATCAGGCGCACGTCCTCACCCAGCGCCGGGCGACATTCGGGTGCGAAGCGATGGGTCAACAAGACCACCTGGTCGGGGCCAAGTTGTCGGGCGGTATAGTCGGCCAGCTTCAGGGTAAGGCGCTCGGCCCCGGTCAGCTTCTTGAATTGCGGGTAGAAAAAGACCAAAGACACCGGCACTATCTCGACGTCATCTCCGCTTCTTCTTCGAGCATGACCGGAATGCCATCGCGGACCGGGTAGGCCCGCCCGCACTGCTCGCACACCAGCCTATCGCCCTCTAATGTCACTTTGGCCTTGTCCACAGGGCAGACCAGGATGTCCAGTAGCTCCTGCGGCACGGTATTGTCGTTCTTCATGTTCAATACTCCTCTATCTATCGGTAGTCGGTAGTTACGGCTAGGCAGTACCGACTACCGACTACCGACTACTGACCTCGGGGCACGTAGATATTTTCGACGTTGCGCTGATCCAGTTTATAATTATCGCGCACGGCCTGCAAGATGTCGTGGGAAACGTCGCCCGCACCCGCGTTTGGCGCGGCCACGTCTATTCGCAGCACAATCTGAGAGAACAGCTTTCGCTGGATCGCGTCAACCAGCTTACTCTGGTCCCACCTGTGATAGAACGTGGCGTGCGTTTGGGTGAACGGGTCGGTGGTCCAGAGCCGCTTATGCGTAGACAACATGAGGCCCACGTTGTCCGAATAGGCCGGGCCGCCGTTGTTGGTCACATACTGAAAGACGTTCTGCATCCCCTCGCGCTTATCTGCCGACAGCACGCTGAACTCGTTCTTTAGCCAGGGGGGTGTGCTGAACAACGAGCTGACCTGGGCCAGCGCGACCAGGCCCAAGAGCGCGAGAGCGGCTCGCACCTGCCACACACGCGCCCGCCGCGCGAAAAAGACGCCAAGCCCCAGGCCCACGCAGGAGGCGGCGGTCAGTTCCAGCAGGTGATTGTGGTTGCCGCCGAGCGTGCCCGCCCCCGTCGCCGCCACGACCGACATAGCAAGGTAGAAGAAGACGAGCAGACCACCCTGATTACACAAAAGCTGTGGGTGCCTGCCCGTGCGCCACCCAAGCCATAACAGCCCGCTAATTAGTATCGCCACTATGCCAGGGATTAGAAAGGCCCAATACGTCGCCAGCAAGCCAGTCGCGTAGTCCACGAAGCGGCCTGAAAACCAGGGGAGATCGTGAATCGTGAACATGTGGTAGAAATAGCCGCCGTTGGTCGCCCAATTGAGGATCAGAGTGGGCACGAGCGCCCCCGCCGTATAAGACGCGCCGAAAGCGAGGCCGGTGCGCGTGCGCGTTGCCAGGAGCCAGACCACCCCCGCCACTCCCGCCGCGATGGCCGTCTGCTTGGTGAAAAATGCCCCCAGGAAAAAGGGCAACGCGCACCACACCTGGCGCGGCGGTCTCGCCAACAGCCACCACAGCCCGCCCAGGCCGAGCGCAAGCGCCAGCATGTCCGGCTTGACCAGGCTGCCCCAGAACGTGACCAGCGCGAGGGACCACCAGAGGGCGGCGGCAATGCCTCCGGCCAGTTTGTCTCCGGTGAGGGCCACCGTTATGCCGAAAATGGCAAGCCCGGACATGAGGGTAGCCAGAATAGAGAGCGAACGGCCTACTTTGAACGTCGGGTCGGCCCCAAGCAGGTGCTGGAACGGCCAGTCGAGCAGGTAGTAGAGGGGTGGGTAGGGGGCCGCGATGAAGAGGTCGGGCGTTGGCTTGTCGTAAATATTCACGCCCCTATCGAGCAGCATGGTCTCGGCCACTATCATCCCTTCCGACTCGTCGAACTGGAAAGGGTACTCGAGCATCGTCGCCGAGGTGACAGCCGAAGAGACAGTCTTGGCAAGTAGACCGCCCAACAGCGCGACCAACACGACCAGGAGGGCGGTCCGGGCAAGCCGCATGGAAGGGCTTGTTTCTTGTGCGCTAAATACTGTTGGTATTGGATTGGCTTGTTCTTCTACCGTCATTTACTCGCGCTTATAGAGGCAATTCGCACGCCTAGTAATCGCTGGTCGCTGCCGCCTACCACAAAGGGGTTGACTTGAATTACCAGGCTGCCCGGTTGCCCGGCGTTCCCAGCTGCCTGGTCCACCGGGACCGTGTTCGTCGCCCATCCTGGGTCGTTGGCAAGTGTGACGTGCCACACCGCAGCATTCCCACCCAACCTGCCAAGAGCCAGACGCGCATCGGGCAATCCAGCCGGTCGCCACCCACTCCACTTTACCACATTCTGGGGTGCAGCCGTCAGCCCGCGAACCTCGGCTTTGTCGGTTGACCACCGGAACGTAACGCCTTTGTCGTCGGTCTCCGGGCTGAAAAAGCCCCGGATATAGCCGATGTCGAGGCCGCCGCCGATCTCGATAGAAGGCACGGGCGACGGAGCGAGGTGGTCCCAGGCCCAATCTAAGGCTTGCTGGCCCGTCTGTGCGCCGTCCCCCGCCAGCTTTACCACCCTCGTATTGAAGAACGAACGAGCGGCCTGGAGGTCGCCTGAGCGGCGCGCGGCCTCGCCCCTGAGAATGAACGGCTCGAAGCGGTCGGGCGGCTCATTAACCATATTCGTTAGTTGGGCCAGCGCGTCCTGCGTCCTGCCCGTTTGCAGCAGTGCGGCGGCAAGGCCATAACGCGTATCTGCCAGGCCGAGGTTAGCCCGCCTATACTGCCCGATAGCCTCTTGGGGGCGACCTGCCCGCAATAGAGCCTCCGCCTGCCTGTACGGTTGCTGCTGTCCCCACCGTTCGACGCCTAGCCAGGTCAGATCAAGTTGGATGGCAGGCAACGCGACAAAGAGAATGGTCGCTATAGCCACAAAAGAGGCGACAAGGCTTATTGATTTTGGATTTTGGATCTTGGATCTTGGATTGCGGTTGCGGCGAAATAATCCAAGATCCAAAATCCAAAATCCGAAATCCAAAATCCCCACCCCCGCCCAGGGTATCAACGCGGCCACTATAGGGAGGCGAAAGCGTGTGACGGCGAAGAAGACGAACGACATCACCACCCACAACAGCACCCACAACGCCGTAAGCCACTTGAGCGGGTGCGGAGGCGTGAGGGCAAAGCCGGCAACTGCCGCCACCAGGATCAGCACGTAAAGGAGGTCGTCAAAGAGGAACAGCGAGACGAGGTGCCAGGCAGGCACGCGGCCAAGCGAGTAGCCGCGCACCTGCCGTTCCTCGGCGCTGAACAGAGGCCGCCACAGGTCGAGGCTCTCCTTCAAACCTTTGCTAATGAAGCCTGGCGGGTCCGTGGTGATGTTCTCCCAGGCGCGAGCGTAGGCGAAGTCCTGGCGCTCGACCGGGCCGCTCAGAGGACGCAGGTCGGTCTGTAGACGTTCTTCGTCGCGCACGCCCACACTCCCAAGCCAGAGGTTATACCCACTGGTAGTATCAACCGCCACCAACCGCCCGTAAGCGGCGTAGTTCCGCGCGGTCCAGGGCACCAGGACCAGTCCGCAAGCGAGCAACAGAACAGCCCCGGCCAGCACTCGTCTCCTAGTGGTGGCCTGTTGGCGATGACCAAGCGCCAGCCAGAGCGCAGCGAGAGGCACAAAGCCGAGGGCGGTGGCGCGCGTCAGGGTCGCAAGCCCGATGAGCAAGCCCGCCAAGACGGGCCAAGCGAATATGCGCTTTGCGCCGGTGGCAAGGGCCTCGCGGGCGAGGACCAGGCAGACCAGCGACAAGGCGAAAAGCAGCAAGAACAGCGTCTCGGAAAGGTACAAGCCCGCAAAAAGCGTGAAGGGAAGGTACAGGAGAGCTAACAGGACCGATACTCGCGCCGCCCGCAACCCCCGAACACGATAAGCCAGCCACCCCAACGGCCAGAGGGTAGCCGCGCTGATAGCCGCCTGGAGGACCAACAGGGGAATATAAGACGCGCCCCACAAGCGAATGATTGCGCCCAAGAAAAGAACGTACAGAGGCGGGCGCACCCACAGCGCCGTGTCGAAGAAAGAGAAGCCGCGCCCCTCGGCCAGAACATGCGCCGCGCCAAAGTACTCGCGCTCATCTATTACAAAGGAGATCGGGGGGTGCCAATCAGGGTGCAGCGCCAGGTTATATGCGATCCGCACCGCCAGCGCCGCCACAACAAGCGCCCACAAAACAGGATCGCGCCAAAACGCCCGCAGCGAGTCAGCGGGCGGGGCGTTCATGTAATCGCTAATGGGTTTCAACCTGCCGCGGTCTGGCTTACCAGGAGCGCTCTCATAAGTCTCAAGTTGTTTAACACTACCCTCTCTCCCCTGTCATTCTGAGCGGAGCGAAGAATCACTATACTCAGCAATTGCTTGCCTAGAACTTGCCTCTGCCCCTTGCATCATACTATCACCAACTGATTCTTCGCTCCGCTCAGAATGACAGGGGGAAGTGTTTCGTCGCTGATTTGCTTGGGTCATGCCTGTTGCCACCAACAACGCACAACTCGCAACTCGCAACTCGCAACTCGCAACTAGGGCGTGTTTGCAAATTACAACCAAAGGAGGATAGAGGCAACAACCAGCATAGTTCGATAGTTCTCCGCCAGCTTCTCGTAGCGCGTAGCAATGCGCCGATATTG
>JBBSGN010000016.1:0-13578 GCA_038254085.1 Chloroflexia bacterium
AGCATCTCGTTCGCGTTGAGCAGAGGGTGGCCCGGCGCATCGTAGCTTACCTGGCGCACAATCTCATTGAAAGTGCCCAGGTGCAGCGCGTACCACGACAGACTGGCGAGGTCATACGCGCTCGAATAGTGCCCGTCCGCGTCGAGGCCGTGCGGCGTGAGGAAGTGGCTGTCGGTGAGGCCAAGCTGGGCCACACGCATGTTCATCATCTCCGCGAAATGGGCTATCGGATCGGCTGGCGGCGCGCTCCCCACCCCCGCTCTCGATCCCAGGTAGCGGGCCGTCGCCATTGCCGCGTCGTTGCCGGAGGGAAGCATCATGCCATACAGGAGGTTACGCAAGGTCTGCTGCTCGCCGTTTTTCAGCCCCATAGTCGACTCCCCAACAAGGTCATCGGGAGATATTGTTACTACATCGTCCAGGTTGCCGTACTCGATGGCGAGGATAGCCGTCAATATCTTGGTGGTGCTTGCGGGCGCCAGTTTATCATGCGCCGCTTTCGAGTAGAGTATTCTGCCCGACGGGTATTCGACCACGATAGCCGCTCTCGCCCCGATCTCAGGCTCGGCAATCTCCTGCCCTGTGTTGGCGGCTCGCGTAACGGGCGCGACCAGGGCGGTTGCCAGGAGCAAAATCAAACAAACGAACAAAGAGATAGACGACCGGAGACGTAAAATGGACATGCGGAGCTCTCCAGGGACAGAGGAATCGTCAGCGAAGCGCAAGGAGGCTACAAGAGCCGTCCCAACGCCAGAAGAGTATAGCAGCTTGGCCGCGCCCCGACTAGACTTTATCCACAGGATGTGGAAATCCCGATCCTATCCGAGCGGGAAGTGAGTGCTTTCGTAGATTGGCTGCACCACGGCGATCACTTCCGCCAAGCGCGAAGCAACTTCATTCACCCTTGCCGCGTCAAGGGGCCACAATGGCTGGGTCTCATATAATCGCACCCAACCATGATCCCACTCTTCCAGCCAGATAGAATTGCCCAGGCGGGCCTGTATCTCGACTAGGCTGCGGTCCAGGTGACGATAAATAGCCTGGTTGCGGGCAGTGGTCGCCTCGCAGTGGAGGCCCAATTCAAGCTGGGAAGTGCGCTCGTGCAGCCAAAGCTCGTAATGTATCGAGCCGTCGCTGCCGAACCAGAACTTGGCGAGGCGAGAGCGTACCTGATACTGAAAACCGCTCCCCTGCACGTTCAATCCGTCTTTGACCGCTTTCGCCACCACGGCCAGGAAAGCGGAGGGCCGAATGTTGCCAACGCTAATGCCACCGGGATGGGTGCTTTCCGGCGAACCTGTTCTGCCGGAGACCTCGATCTCATCCAACTCCGCGCTATTCACTGGTGGCCGCCTCGCCCACACGCTGTCGGAAACCGTCATAGAGACCCAGGTCTCGCAGGCGTTGTTCGTAGCGGCTCATGGCCGATCGCCTGTGCAAGCCGGTATGCCCCTTGCATTGAGCGGGTGAGCAGACCACCTCGGCAGTATCGCCTAACAACGGCCTCAACTTGGCCCGAAGCCGCTTCAACTCCCACTGCTCCCACCCGTCGAGGGCGCGTGCTGCGAGCAGCGATTCCATTACACGACGAGCGGGGCTTGGCCCACGCTGGGGCGCGTGAACTTTTCGAACGGGAAAGGCGCAGGGCAAATAGCGCAATGCCCATCGGTTGGCCGTCAGCATCTTGCTATATACCTCAGAGCCTGATATAGGCACCATCTGGGCCAGTTCGTGCGCCGTGAAGAAGTCGCGCTGCTGCAAATCGAGGCTCTCTTCCGAGAGGATGTAGTTGGGGCAAATGTCGTCCCCGAACAGGCGGGCGAGGCGCACCAAGATGATCAACTGCCGCCTGCAAAGCCACACGCGCCCTGCCTTGCACACCACTAGCAAATCAATATCCGACACCTCGGCCACGTTATCAACGGCCAGCGCACCCGTGACCGCCACCATTCGCACGAGGGGCAGCCTCGCAACCACGCGAGCGTACAGCCGCGCTCTGCGCCAGGTCTTGCGGGCAGGCCGCTGTCGCCGCAGACGCAAATCGGCCAGCGCTTCTCTGCCTTTAAGAAGGTAGAACTCCCTGGTACTGGAGATCACCTCTCCAGAGGACGGGAGAGCAAGAGAGCGAGCAATTTCGCTTTGCGTAAAGGCCGTGCCCACCTGGTACTTCGTCAATTCATCGAGCGTCAGAGGATAGTCAAAGAGGTCAGCGTATGCCAGCGCAGCCAGAACCGTTGATCTGACCGCGCCCTCAATGCCACCCTCGGCCGCGTCGAGCGCCAGCAGTCCACACAGTGTTTCGCAAGTAGTTTCCAAGCGCATATAGTTCACAAACCCCTGGTGTGTTTCTTAAAACCCAGGTAAGTATATTTACCCGACCGGGTTACACAACACAAACAGGAGCGCACACAACAAGCAGCGCAGGAGACCCACCAGAAACGACCGCTATTTTCTCATTTGCAGCGCCTGCTTGCCTATCAGACCAAGCTGTACCTGGTCGGGCGTACCAGCCTCGGTGGGGTGCCATTCGAGCCTGGCCCGTTCGAAATATTGTATAGTATACACCTTCCCGTCCGCCACGTTTATCTCCGGCAACTCCTCCGAGATCGGGTAGCCGAACAAGTCCACGCCGCCCTGTGTTTGCCAGAAGTGCAGAAACGTCTCTTTGACGCTGTGGCCGGTTTGCGGGAAATATGCCCGCTCGGACGTGCTATCGAACGGCGCGACCCTGGGGAAGTCTCGCCCCGCCGTCACCCACAGGCCCACAGCCGCCAACATGACCGAGTTGGGCTTGCCCGCGAACTCAGGATGGTACTCCAGGATGGCTCGCTCGAAGTATTGCACCTTGCGCGTCTGCCCATCCACGGGACTGGCCTCCTCTACTTCCTCTGAAATCGGGTAGCCCAGCTTTTGCACGCCTCCGTGTTGGTCCCAGTAGCGCCTGAACTCGCCGCCCAGCGTATGGCCGCTCTCCAGGAAGTAGAGCCGGTCGCTGGCCGAGGGCTTGACATTGAGGTCGAATAAAATGTAGCCCCGCGACAGTTTCGCCACGCTATAGTTCGCCAGCAGCCCTACGTAGTCAGGCTGGCGGCCCAGCCACTCCTGGTCGGCGCTCAGTAGGTAGGCCGCGCCGTCGCTCTGAAGCGACTGTGTATTGGCTAAACCGAAATCGTCCTCCGATACGGCCCAGCCGATGCGTCCCGCAGCCTGGAACAACTGAGGCGCATAAGGCCCGGCCACAATCAGCCGCGAGCCGGGCGGTGTGACGGCGGCGATCTCGTCGCCCGCCGCCCGCAGCTCCGTCGCCTGGGGGTTCTCCTGGAGCAGCCTGTTGGCCGTCTGCCACCCGCCCAGACCGACCAGCCCCAATCCCGCCAGTACAGCCAGATGCCCGACAGCCATGAACCAGGTGCGCCGCGCTTGTAAGCCGGCCCGTTGTGCGCGCTGGGCGATGCTCCTGCTAAGTGCCAGTTGTGCCTGCGGTCGTGCAGGTTGCGCCTGCAATCGCTCCTCGGGGAGGTCCAGGAGCCAGGCGGTGTGGGGCGAAACCGCATACTCCTCGTCGCTTTCGCGGCGATGCTCGGTGACAGCCAGCCATACCCGGGCAGGAAGAGAACCCGCCCACGCCGCGCCAATCCCTACCAATGCGCACGCGGGCAAGAGAAGTGGCAGTAGCACGTCGTCGTGCCGGGCCAGGCGGCTCGCGTCCGATAAGACGTGTACGAGACTGGCCAGCAGCCAGGCATGAAAGAGTCGCTGAACGGGGGGCCGCGCACCTTGCAACAGCCCCGCCGCCAGAAGCAGCATGCCCACCAGCGTGAATATCTTCTCGATCACCAGCCCCACGATGCTCACATAGGTGCCGCCATTCAGCAGCGCGGCCAGCACTGCGGGCACGCCCCCACCGCCATCGCCTACTCCCAACGAGACGCCCGCCTCGGACCCCGACGAGAAGAGCCACCAGAGGGCCGCAGCGCCACAAAGGGCGACTACGTATCCTAACAGCCTGCCCCGGTTGGGTGATCGCTCCCACGCATCTCTCAAGGCGGTCGCTTTCATGTCCACACCGCGTAGCGACACTGACCCAGAAGGCGTGCCCTCCGCACCCGTTGAGGCCACGATTATATAGGCAGCAGGGAGCGCAAGCAGCACCGCGCCCGGATCGAGCAGCGCAGCGAAGCCACCCGCCGCCAAAGCCAATCCAAAAGCGAGGCCGGACCCGCGTGGCCTGGTGGCCGTGACGGAGCTACGCCACCCCACCAGACCCATGAGGGCAAGCGCATGTGCCGCCAACAGCAGCGAGCCTGGCGAAAACTGCTGCCCCACCGACACACTCAAAGGTGTAAACGAATAGAACAGCAGCGCGTACAGACCCGCCCGCGCGCCCGCCGTGCGCCGCACAAGCGCAAACAGGCACAGACCCGCCAGCAGACTGAAGCCGACCGCTACCACCCGCCCAACCCAATCCCCTGCGCCGAACAGGTCCATGACCCAGGCGGTCATCCAGCCGAAGACGGGCAGCCCCGAAGCGGGGTTGGCAGGCGCAAGCCCATGCCAGGGCGCGGGCGGAGGCCACACACGCACCGCATCGAGCGCACCGCCCACCCGACCGGCCAGCAAATTGGCGAACGCCGCGTGCGTGGCCTCCACGCCGCTCCCGTCGTCCGCCGGAGACGTAAAGATTGTAACCAGACGCAGCGCCGCCGCGATCCCCGTGATGAGCGATACCGCGACCATCAGCCGCATTGGCCAGGGCGCGGCCCGTCCCCTCGACTCCGTCCGAACCTCTGCTTCAGGCGCTTGGCCCACAGCGCGTGCGGGGCGGGCGGCACCCCTCGTCGGAAGATAGCGGTCTGCCCCGCCACTTGCGCCCGCAGCGGAGGTTCTTCCGACGTACCGCCGGGGATTCTGGGGAGGCTGAACGACCTGCGACCGGAAAGTGACATCTGATTCATGCCCTACAGCACGAGGCACAGGCGTAAACTGCGGCATATTGGGAAAGCGCCAGCCCACTTCGGGCGCTTTTGCGTCCTGCCTGCGTGGTTGCTCACTATAATTGCGCTCGTTCATCGTTATCTCCCCATGATGCCGACCAGACTTATCATGCCCATGTACGCACCGCTTTCTCTTATAAGCTAGACGCTATCCCCAAAAACACCATCTCCGGTAGAAAGGGACCGCCTACCCTTTGTCATTCTTCGCTCCGCTCAGAATGACAAAGGGTACAGGGTTGGTTTCCAATGGACCTCTCGTTTTTGAGATGACCTCTAGCCGACTTTTTCTAACGCGCCGGTTCCAACCTGGCGTCCAGAATGGCGAAGCTCAGTTGGCGCGGGTCGTCTCCCATACCAAGCTGGGCGGGGCTGGTCGTCCCCGACGGGCTGATAAAGGTCAGCGTGCTTGCCCCGGCTGGAAGGCTCAGAGGCCCCACACTGAACTCCTGCAAGGCTCCTACCTGTCCATCGAACACCTTGCTCTTACCCTGGAAGATTTGCAGAGGCTGAGGCTCGCCCAGGCCGGCTGCCCTGAACCGAAGGGTAACAGCCTCGGAGCGGGGCGAGTCGACACGCAGAGTAGCCGTCGTGCCCATCCACCGGAACGTGCCGTTCGGCCCCTTCTCTCGCGGCTCCCACCCATCTCCGACACTCAGATAAGGCACTTGCTGGGGTGGCAACGGCACTTGATACACCTCTAGCTGGCTATCCGAGTGAACCGGCTGCGCGGCCTCGCCAAGTATATGTTTAAGTGCGTCCCGCGACTTTGCCACTTCGGGTGGTGAATTGTCCGCGCCCGGCAGCCGCTCTTTCTGCAATACAATATACCGCGTTTTGTATTGTGCAAAAGCCGAATACCACTGGTCCGGCCCGTCCGCAAACATATCTCCCGCACCGTCAATATAAATTAGCTCCTGGTAACCGGGCGTGCTTTGGAGAAACGGGTGGGGGAACTCGCGGGATATGTAGCCACCGAAAATCGGCTTGCCGTGCGCCGTCTGAAAGTACATCCGAAACGCCCCATGCCAGTAATCGTCCTGCGGCGGTAGCTCAAGGATCGAGAAATCGCCCGGCTCCTTGCCCAGCTGGTAGTACCAGGCCGGTATATCGGCGGGCCGCTGCGGGTAAGGCGCGGGCGTTAGCTCCACGACGATTAGGGCAACCGCCCCCAGCGACAACAACGCCCCACGTGTGTTGAAGCGCAGACGCGGCCACCAGGCGCTCATCAGCACGTTCGTCCCGTAACCCGCCAGTACTCCCAGGCAGAGCGTCAGGGGCATGTCGAAGCGGTCCGGGCTGCGGCTGATATTGAGAACCGGGATGTGCTCGACCAGGTTATACGGCATGAAGAGCCGGATGTTGGGGGAGAACAGCCATTTGATCTGCTGCCCGTTTATTTGCAGGACCGGCCCCAACGCCAGCAGGAAGAAGACGACCACGCACGTTGCCCAGAACCACTTGCCCGGCAACGACCGGCTTTTCAGCGCATCGGGTTCTTCCTCGCGGCTTTTTTCGGCCAGCCTGGGCCTCGCCGCTTTCGTGGCGAACAGGCCCACCGCAGCCAAAAAGAGCGCCGTATAGGTCAGGTAAACCTCGTAGCGGTTGCTGCCGAAAGGCCATTCGCGCCTGTTCGTGAAGAAGCGGCCCCAAATCTGCTGGCCGCGCACCGGCTGAAAGAAGGCCAACAGGTCCGCCGAGTTGCTGAGAGCCGAGTCCGCCGCAGGCTGCATGTAATGGGTGGCGCGAAGCTCCTGGATCGTCGGCACCAGGATCGGGGCCACCAACAGCAAAAAGACACCCAGGCAAACAACGATTCGCGCCCAGCGCTCACCCACTCCTGTCCACCAGGAAGAATGGCCGGCATGGCGCGCACGCTGCCACAGATGCCGCGCCAGGATGTAAATCGCCAGAAAGCCGGTCAGCAGCAGCGCGTACATGGTGTAATACCAGTCCACCAGCGCCACCAGGAAGAGGAACAGGCCAGCAGGCAGTGCCCGCCGTAGCAGCCAGCGCGCCACATCGTCTCGCCCATGCCAGTGCGGTTGGTAGACGGCTTGCAACAGGAACAGCACGTAGAAGGGAACCCACTCAAGCGAGATAAGCTGCAACAAGCTCCGCATGGTAGCGACGTGGTAGGCCGAATAGACGAACACCACGCTGCCAATCAGCGCCGCCCATCGGTTGCCGCACAGGTAACGCACCAGCAGGAAAGCGCCGTACCCCCCCATCACAAACGAAAACAGCACGATAACGTTGTACACGGTGGTCAACGAGAAGACGCTGAGGAGGGGCGCGGCCAGCAGCCCGTTGAAGATGTTGAGCGTATGATAGTAGAGGCTGACAGGGGTCGGATACCAAATCTTATCGGCGATGAAGGGGTTGTGGCCGCGAGACAGCGCGTCGCGCACCCACCAAAGGTTCCAGAGGTTCTGATCGCGGTCCTCGATCATCACGCCCGGCACTTGTGTGCCCGCACCCGGCAAGAAGTTCAGCGCCAGCGGCCAGGTAAAATAGACCGACAGCCCCAGGTGCGCCAGCAGCGCGCCCAGATGCCAGCGCCGCCAAACCCCTGGCCGCGCCTCTTCTCTTACGCCCTCGCCCGGAACGGCAGCCTTAGCCGCCCGCTCCCGCATGCCAACTGCTTGAGTCACAGTGTAGATTCTACCAGAGCCGCGAGGGGGGTGTAAAGCGTATCCACATACGGACTCGTAAAACGTAAAACGTAAGGGCTGCTTCTTACGTTTTACGTTTTACGTTACGTAACCCCCTTCGTATGTGATATAATGCTGGGCAGAATGAAAGGGGTAGCAGGCAGGCCGCATGATCCTTCTTTATAATCCACGCGCCACCGAAATCAAGTACCGGTTGCCTATTTCGGTGCTGAACCTTGCTGCCGTTTTCGAGGGTAAATATCGCTGGCAGTTGCTGGACGGCAACGTGGACCGCGATGCCGGGGAGAGCATGCTTCGCATATTCGAGCAAGACCCAGGCATGAAGTACCTGCTTGTCACCGTCATGCCTGGACCCCAACTGATGCAGGCGGTTCCGCACACACGGGCGGTGAAGGCCCGCTTTCCGCACGTCAAGATCGTGTGGGGCGGCTATTTCCCATCTTCACACACGGATGTGGTGCTGGCCGACCCCTCGGTTGACTACGTGGTGCGCTCACAAGGCGAAGAGACTATCCTTGAGCTACTCGACGTGCTGGAGAACGGCGGTTCGCTGGCCGCTATTGACGGGCTGTCGTACCGGGAGAACGGCTTGATCAAGCACAACAAAGCGCGAAAGCTGGCCGACCCCAATATCTTCCCGCTGCTGCCTTACGAAAAGGTGAACGTGCCGACCTACCTGAAAAAGACCATCCTGGGCGACAAAACCACCTCCTATCATTCCAGCATCGGTTGCCCCTTCACGTGCAGCTTCTGCTCGATCACGAAGAACTATGCAGGACGCTGGCTCGCCGAAACACCGGAGCGCACGATCAATACGATACGCTGGCTTCATGACAAGTACGGCGTGAACGGCATCGAGTTCCACGACAGCAACTTCTTCACTGCCGAGAAGCGCGTAGCGGCGTTCGCTGAGGGCGCGCAAAACCTGGACCTCGGTTGGTGGGGCGAGGGCACGATTGACACCATCATGCGCTATGACGAGCGCACGTGGGAGCTTATGCGCGACTCCGGCTGTCGCATGATCTTTATGGGCGCCGAAAACGCCTCGGCTACCACCCTCAAGTTTATGAGCAAGGGCGCGCTGATGCCAGAGACCACGCTGGCTATGGCCGAAAAAGCCGCCCGCTACAATATCATCCCTGAGTTCTCGTTTGTGCTGGGCAACCCGCCCGATCCCGAAGGCGACATTGACGAAAACATCGAGTTTATCTACAAGATCAAGCGCATCAACCCGGCCAGCGAGATAATCCTTTACCTGTATACGCCCACCCCCGGCGGGGCTATGTACGAGCAGGCCGAGCGGCTCGGCTTCCGCTACCCAGAAACGCTGGACGAATGGATCAGCCCGCAATGGGCCAGCTTCTCGCGCCGCCGGAACCCGCACACACCCTGGATCAAGCAGAGCCATCTGGAAAAGCTCAACAACTTCGAGACGGTGCTGAACGCCCGCTACCCTACCGTCTCTGACCTCAAAATCAGACCCTGGCACCGCCGGATACTCCAATCCCTCGGCAGCTGGCGTTACAGGATGCGCGTCTACGACAACCCGCTCGAATTGCGCGCTATCTTCAAGTACATCTCGTACACGCAGCCTGAGCAAGCAGGGCTGTAACCGACGACCGACGGCGGACAACCGATGACCGACGACGATGGACAACAAGCACCTGCCAGCCGTTCGTCGGTCGTCGGTCGTCCTCTCAAGCTAGCAATTGTCATTCCGGGGTTTCAGGCCGACGACCGGGACTGGTGTATACCGGCCTTCACTAACCTCGCGCAAGAGCTGTCCAAGAGCACGGAACTGCACGTTTTTGCCCTCCTTTATCCTCATAGGCGTGACACTTATCGCATCGGTGACGTAACCGTACATGCCCTCGGCGGTGGCGCTTTGCGGGGCCGCAGAGTAAAAGGTGCGAGCCTGCTCAAACTGTGGCGCGACACGCTGAAAGAGATAGAAACCGAGCACCGGCGCACGCCATTCGGTGTCATCATCGGAGTGTGGGCCACCGAGTCGGGTTGGTTAGCCGCCAGGGCCGCCAGCCGGCTCGGCCTACCCTCAATTATCCACTTGGCCGGAGGTGAGCTAACCTGGATACCGGCCATAAGATACGGCGATCGTCCTCGCAACCCCGACCGGCTCCTGGTCCCAAGCACACTCAGGCAAGCCAGCATACTGACAGTGCCCTCGTCCCCAATGAAGCGGACAGTGTTGCGCCGCAGCTACGTTGACTCGCAGAAAATACGTGAGTGGCCGTTGGGTGTGGACACCGAAACGTTCGCACCCTACGTGGCGGGGCAAGAAGCAACCAAGAGGCCATTTACCTTCGTTTGCGTAGGCTCGCTTGTCCCGGTAAAAGGCCACGAATGGTTACTCATTGGCTTCGCTATTCTCAAGCGCACACGGCCTAACCTGGATGTTCATCTACGCATCGTGGGCAGTGGCCCGCTCTTACCCCACTTGCAAGGTCTTGCTCGCGCACTTGGGCTTCAGGGATATGTGGACTTCGTTGGCGAAGTGGCCCATGACAGCCTGCCCGGCATTTACCGCCAGGCCGATTGCTTCGTCATCGGCTCGTGGCACGAAGCCCAGTGCATGGCCGCACTCGAAGCCCTATCATGCGGTCTGCCCTGGATCGGCCCGCCGGTTGGCGCGCTCGCCGACCTCGCCGCCCGCAACCCACCGACGGGCATAGCCGTCCACCACCGAAGCACAGAGCGGCTGGCCGACGCCATAAACGATATGGTCGCCATGCCGCCTCATTTGCGCGAGGCCCTGGGGAAAGCGGGGCGAGAGTGTATGCTAACCGATTACAATCTCAAGACACAGGCGCGAAGGTTGTTAGAACTGGTCCACAACCTGGAATCGTAAACGTTCAGAACAGTGTAAGGCGCAATAAATCACGCCCTCTCCGTCTACTTGCCTGCCTGGTTGATGTAGTTGGACGCCTGAGAGGCAAGGTCCGTGCCTGGGGCAAGAGCTATCACTTTGCGCCACTCGGCCACGGCCTCATCCGTTCTCGGCGGATCGCTCTTGCTGAGAGAAAGGCCGAGCAGCAGGTGGATTTCGGGGCTGTTCGGTTGCAACGTAGCGGCTTGTTGGAGGGTGGTAACGGCCTGGGAGAACTTATCCTGGTAGATATAAGCGCCTGCTAACTTCAGCAGAACTTCTACGTTGTGTGGGTCGAGACGGATTGCCCGCTCGTAATTGACCTGGGCCTGTGGGTATTGGTGAGCTTCGTAATAGAGTGCGGCCAGATCAAGGGTGCATTGGAGGTTCTTGGGGTCGGCGGCCACGCAGCCTTGCAGGTCGGCCAGCCGAGCGATACTCTGGTCCGGTTGGACCGTGCCTTCCGGCGTGGGCGCGGCGATACGCTTCGCCGGCGCACCCTTGCCTGTGACATTATCATATATCTGGCTCATCACCATGACAAGCAGCACCCAAAACATGAGCATCACTATTACACGTTTAGCCAATGGACTCATTGCGACATCACACCTTGCCCTTTGAAGCCACTTGGATGCTGCAGGCGGCACGCTCGCTCGCCTCTGTAATAAGATCGTGCAAGTAGTACCTCATCGAGTTTGCCCTACACCTCGGACATGAGGGAGAGGGCGTTGGCAACGTCGCCTTCGCAGTAGACAACGAACCCAACAACACGGTCCAATTGTGCGCAGTACTGCGCTTCCACCTCGGATAGCTGGGTCTGCTTGCCCCCAATATCCGGCCAGTAGGAGGCGCAATAGGCCAATCCTTTTTTCTAGTTCTGCCATTTCCTTTTCTCTAACTTTCCAAAATCATCTTCAAGCGCGCCAAGTCCTCGGTGAGCAGGCCACTCATCAAGGCGCTGAGGAAGAGGGTGGGCACGCTCGGCACGTCCATCAAGAGGGAAACGTTGCTCTGGTTGTCTCCACCGTGGGGCGATCGCTCCAGGGAAAGCGTGGCCGCAGGTTCGCCCGTGATAGCAAAACGGACCAGCGAGTTGGGCCGCATCTGGGCCAGGCGAAGAGTGATAGTGGTGCGCCTCCCCAGGAAGCTCGCTTCGGCAGTCCATGCCTGCCCCTGCGATGGCGCGCCCGTTGGCCCCGACACGATGCTGTTTCTCGAGCTAATATAGCTTGGCGCGTTGTGCGGGTCCACCACGTCCCGAAAGACAGCCTCAGCCGGAGCGTTGATGATCGTGTGCTTGTTGATTTCTCCCAAAAACCACAACCTCCTGGGCGCGAGACACGGGAAAAGCCTTCACGCTTCACGTTTTACGTGCCCCTCTCCTATCGCCTTTGCCTTGCATATTGTACAACTCTATCACTTCTTCTACAGAGGTCGCGTCTTCGGGCTTGCGTTCGGGGCGCTCTTTGACGATGCGGGGGAAGCGCAGCGCATAGCCGGGGCCACCGTCTGATTTGCCTGCGGCGTGCATCTGCGAACGGGTCACCTCGTCGGCTTGCAGTTCCAACACGTAGCGGGGCACGACCCACACGTCGGGGGTCAGAATGGTCTTTACGCGGGGATCGTGATGTTCGATCTTATCGGCTTCCAGGCGCTTGCAAAGCTCTCGCCAGCCTTCGTCGGACAGGCCGCTGGCTACGCGGGTGACGGTGGGGAAAGTGTCGTCGGCCTTGTCGTAGGCAGATACCAACAGAGAGCCTATGCCCCAGGTAGCCCGACGACCTTTACCATAGTAATACCCCACTATGACGCAGTCTACAGTGTCGCGGAGTAGCGTCTGATAGGACCGCTTCAGCTTTATCCAGTTGAAGCCGCGTTTACCTGCATCGTAGGCGCCGTCGAGACGTTTGGCGACTATGCCCTCTAAGCCTTCGTACAGGCTCTCCTCATAGAAGGCGACCATCTCGTCGGGGTCTTCGGTTATGATGCAGGTAGAGGGCTGGATGCCGCCCAGGCCGGTCTGTGAGCTGATTGCTCCGACCAATGCGGCCCGGCGCTCGATGTAAGGGGTGCGAGTAAGGTCCTGGTCGCCCAGCAACAGGAGGTCAAAGGCGAGGAGGCGTAGGGGGAGCTCGGCGCTTTTCTTATCAATATCGTGGACACGTCGTCGCTGGGACGTAACCTGGAAGGGTCGGTATACACCCGTTTCAGGGTCGTAGACCAGCGCCTCGCCTTCGAGGATGCATTTGTCCACAGCTATCTGCTTATTGACTGCTGCCACCACATCGGGGAACATGCCACTTAGGTCTTCCAGCCCCCTGGAGAAGATAGCGATATCCTCGCCGTCCTTGTGGATTTGCATCCTGAAGCCGTCGTATTTCGGCTCGACGGCGCAGCGACCCAGGCGGGCCAGTATTTCTTCGGCGCTGTCGGCACGCTCGGCGAGGGCCATACGGACGGGATTGCCCACCTGCACATGTATCTGCTCTAGCCCTCCCACTCCGATGTCATACAGGGTGCAAGCCACCAGGCCCAGGTCGCTGGAGAGGTTGTAAGCGCGCTCGATGGGGGGGCGCAGCGACTTGTCACCGGCCTTCGCCACAGAGAGCGCGTCCATGAGGGTAGGGTCGCCCACGCCGACTCGCAAGCGACCCACGACGATGCGGGCCACGTGCTTGGCTTCGAGCGGAGATAGCTGTGAGAGAAGCGAGGCAAGCAGGCTGACTTTCGCCTCCTGACTGCCCGACCCAACAGCTTTGGTTATCGCCATCAGGCGCGAGTACACATCGGTGAGGGCAAGGCCGTCGCCCTCGGAGGCGGCTTCGCTACGGCCCGCAAAGTCCTGGGCGACCAGGCCCGCGTCGCCAAGTTGCTTGAAGCGAGCCAGCACCTCTTCAGCAGGGATCCCATATGCCTGGGACACGGAACGAAATATGAGCCGCTCGTTCATGCCGAATTCTTCCTGGATGAAGTCGGGCAACAAGCGACCCTGTGTGAGATAGACAAGCTCACCAACTTCGGTTGGTCC
>JBBSGN010000017.1:0-13457 GCA_038254085.1 Chloroflexia bacterium
ATCTACCCTAGCCGAGTACCGCGAATCGTTATCAGCTATTTCCGTCGTCGGTCGTCGCTATTTACTTCAGCTTGCCCAGGAAGCGTTCGATGCGGATGAGGGCTTCTTCGATGTTCGGGAGGGAGGTGGCGTAGGACGCGCGCACGTGGCCCGCACCCGATTTGCCGAAGGCCGAACCGGGGACGACCGCCACTTTTTCCTCCATGAGTAATCGCTCGGAGAACTCTTCGTCCGAGAGGCCGGTGCTTTCGATAGAAGGGAAGGCGTAGAACGCGCCACGCGGCTCGAAGCAAGAGAGGCCGAGGCGGTTGAAGCCGTCCACGATTGTGCGACGGCGGCGGTCGTACTCTTCGCGCATCGCCTCGACAAACGGCTCTCCTATACGCAACGCTTCGATAGCTGCCTCCTGGCCCGTAGTGGGGGCCGACATGATGATGTACTGGTGAATCTTACGCATGGCGGCCAGCACGTCGGAGGGCGCAGCCGCATAGCCGATCCGCCAGCCGGTCATGGCATACGACTTTGAGAAGCCACCCAGCAGTATCGTGCGCTCTCGCATTCCGGGCAGGGCCGCGAAGCAGGTATGCTCGATCCCGTACACCAGGCGGTCGTAAATCTCGTCCGACACCACCAGCAGGTCGTTGGCCTCGGCCCACTGCGCGATCTCAAGCAGCCTGGAACGGTCCAGGACCGCCCCGGTGGGGTTGTTCGGGTAGCCGAGCAATACGGCCTTCGTGCGAGGCGTGCGTGCCTTCTCAAGGTCGTTTACCGTCACCTGGAAGTCCTGAGCGACGTAGGTCGGGACGGGCACCGGCACGCCGCCCGCAAATATGACGGTCGGCTGATAGGCCACGAAGCAAGGCTCAGGCACGATCACTTCCTCACCCAGCTCCAGCACCGACATGAGCGCCAGCAGCAGGGCCTCGCTCACCCCTACTGTCACCAATAATTCGTTCTCGGGGTCGTAGCTTACGCTGTAGAGGCGGTCGAGTTGCCGCGAGATAAGCTGGCGCAACTCCAGGATGCCTGAGTTGGAGGTGTAGCTGGTGTGGCCTTTCTTCAACGACTCGATGCCTGCTTCGACTATCGGCGCGGGAGTTACAAAATCAGGCTCTCCGATGCCGAGGGAGATAACGTCCTTCATGGTCGCCACAATGTCGAAGAACTTGCGGATGCCGGAGGGCGACACGCCCTTGACCCTGGCCGACACGAAGTCAGAGCCGGTCGAGCGGTCTGCCGATGAAGCCAAATCAGTCGCCATAAACAATTCCTCCTGTGTGCGTTACAGCACGGCCTTGAGGGGAATTCTCCACTCGTTGCCGACCTTTCTACCCGATATTTTCCCCTGGCCTAACAAGCGCCGGACCTCTTTAGGGTTGTAGCCGAGCAGTTTAGCCGCCTGCGAGACCGACAGGAGCGGCCTGTACAGGTCCATCACCTCAGTCGGGGAAAAGTTAGCCAGGATCGCGTCGAGAATGTTGAACCGCTCGGAGGCGCGGGCAATAGCTATAGGGTCGCGCACCGCCAGTGCCTCGTATCGCTCTTCGTTGAGCAGCGCGCGTATATCCTCCACGCGCATGTGGTTGGCATGCACACTCAATCATCATCTCCCAGCCGCGCCCCCTTATCTTCATGCAAGGCGCATCATTCGTCTTCAGCATTATATCATGCTGCGCGGTGTGGGCCAATAAGGAGCCAGGTTGCTGTGGAATGAACCACAAAGACACAAAGATTCTATTGTTCTTTATTCTTTATTCTTTGTGTCCTTTGTGTCCTTGGTGTCTTTGTGGTTCAATAACTATATACGTTGCCTTCAGCTTTGATGGCTATGCTATAAAGGATTTAGGAGATAGCGATGGAACAGGTGAAGGATGACATAACAGGCACCCTCGACTATCCAGCGGGGATGCTCAACCTTGAGTACACGCTGACCAACGGGCAGATGTTCCGGTGGCGCAAGGCCGACAACGGATGGTGGGATGCAGTAAGTGGCGCTCGCGTACTTAGAATAAGGCAGGTGGCGAGCGAAGATGTATTCTCTGACAGGTTCGAGTATCAGACTTTTCCAGACGGACTGGACAAGTCATTTATAGAATACTTCCTTCGCTTAGACGTGGACCTGGGGCCGATCTACGAGGAGTGGAGAGAGGCCGACCCATACCTGGGTGGCCTTGCAGATCGCTTTTCGGGGTTGCGGTTGGTGTTGCAAGAGCCGGAAGAGTGCCTGCTGTCGTTCAT
Source organism: Chloroflexia bacterium (assembly GCA_038254085.1). Classification (GTDB taxonomy): domain Bacteria; phylum Chloroflexota; class Chloroflexia; order QHBQ01; family JADMIH01; genus JADMIH01. The sequence continues at coordinate 2,239 of JBBSGN010000017.1, forward strand.
GTGCTCGACGGCCAACTTTATACCGCGCATTATGAAGGCGATAGCGATCATAGCTCGAACGTGGGGCGAGCCGATAACGGCTCCCGACGGCAAGGTGATAACCTACGCTTTTCCGGCCGCAGCCGTTATAGCGGGGCTGGATCCGTTTGAGGTCAGCGCGAAGAGCGGGCTGGAATGGCGCGCGGGCAACCTGGTGAAAGTGGCACAGCAGCTTGCGGCCAAACCAGAGGGCTGGTTGAAGGAGGTAAGCAAGCTCGATTATCCTTCGGCGCGGGACGAGTTGATGCGGATTGATGGGGTCGGCCCTAAGATAGCGGATTGTGTGTGCCTGTTCGCCATGCAAAAGGACCAGGCGGTGCCGGTGGATACCCATGTGTGGCAACTGACGCGCGACCGCTACCTGCCCTTGCTAAAAGGGAAGTCTGTAACGGCGGCGGGGTACGCCCAGGTGCTGAATTACTTCCACTCGCACTTTCGCAAGGCGGGGTGGGCGCAACAGTACCTCTTCTACGACCATCTTCTTGAAAGCCGCCTGAAGCGCGGTAAGCAGGAGTAGCCGCGTGACAGCGCCCCCGCAACAAGCCGCCCCAACCCTCTTCTCCGAGCTACATGCCCAGGTCCGTCGTGTGGCTGAAGAGCTTGACCTCGGCCTCACTTTGAGCGTGAACGGGCAACCGCAAGCGATTCCTGCACCCGCGCGGCAGGCGCTTCTCACAGCCCTCGACTCGCTTCTCTCCTCCGCTCGTTCGGCGCAAGAGATACATAGTATCGCCCTCGAAGTGGCCTATTTGCCGGACGGCTTGCACGTTCGCATCGAGCATGACGGCACGTTTGAGCCGGCGGCGCGCGCTGGGATCGAGACCTCGATACTGCAAAATTACGACGCTGTGGGCCGCCTGGGGGGTGGCATGTCGTTGGCCTCTGGGCGCGGGTTTGGCCTCCGTCTGGAGATCACGCTACCTTACGCCTACGCCGCTGTCGGACACACCACCCCTAGAGACCTGGAGTCAACGCGCCCACCCCTTCCTCCTAGAGCCGGGCGCGCAAGCGAAACTCTGGTGGAAAGGCTCACTCCCCAGGAGGAGATGTGCCTCAATTTGCTGGCCGCCGGTCTGTCCAATAAAGAGATCGCGTCCAAAATGCACCTCGGCGTGGGCACCATCAAGTTCCACCTCGCCCAAATCTACCAGAAGTTAAACGTGCAAGGCCGAGGTCGAGGAGCCGCCGTAGCCAGGGCGCGCGAGTTGGGGCTGATATTTGATTGATGCTGTGCGTAAAACGTAAAACATAATGCGTAAGGAGTAAGAAAAGGCCCTTACGCTTTACGCATTACGAGTCCTGCCTGTCCGTTTGATAGAAGCAGGACTGGCCGGATTGGAGAAGGCGCAAAGGGCTGCTTGCTGCATAATGTGGGCAGACGGTCCGGGCGGCGTTGGGGATTTGCGCCGCCCAGGGCCGGTGATTTACTGGCGGCACATTTATTTATTGGAGGGAACAGACATGGCAGCATGGGAATACAGGGTGGCCTACGTTGACTTTCGTGGGCGCGTATCTATCGAGGGGCAGGAGATTTTCATGGAGCGGGGCGAGCGTCGCAGCGCGTTCGTGCGCACCGTGCTAAATCATCTGGGCAAGGAAGGCTGGGAATTGAGCGGCGTACACCCGTTGTGGCCCGCCGAGACCAGCTACATGATCTTCAAGCGCGAGGGCACGGGCGACGACACGCGGCCAACCAAGACCGAGGCCGAGACCCAGGAGCCGAAGCCCGAAGCCAGCACTCAGAGCGAATCGGGAGAGCCGACCAAAGCCATATCCGATAAGCCCACCGAGTACGTGTAGGCGCTACGCCAGCTAAAGAACGAGTGACGAGGTAGCATAGTGGAACAGACGACGAGTAACAGCGGTGTTTTAAGCGCGCTCTCGACCCAGATGGCCGATGCGGTCGAGCGGGTTAGCCCTGCAATCGTGACGGTGCATGGGCGAGAGCGCCAGCCTGCGAGCGGCCTGGTGTATGGTCACGACCTCGTGCTGACCGCCGACCATGTGATCGAGCGCGAAGACGGACTTACAGTGAGTACGCACGATGAGCGCACCTTGCCCGCGACCATCGTGGGACGAGACCCCGCCAGCGACCTGGCCCTGCTTAAAGTGCCGGGCCTAGACCTGAGCGCGGTGCAAGTGGCCGGGGCGTCCGCCCGTGTGGGCCAATTCGTGCTGTCGGTGGGCCGGACCTCCGGCGACGGGCCGATGGCAAGCTCGGGGGTGGTGAGCGCGGTCGGGGGGCCGCTGCGTGGGCGTGAGGGCGTGCTGTTAGAGAGCTATATCCATACGGACGCTACACCCTATCCCGGCTTTTCGGGCGGCGCGCTGATTGACACGCAGGGTACACTCCTGGGCGTTATAACAACCGGCCTGGTGAATGGCGCAACTCTGGCGATCCCCACTGCGGACGCGTGGCGAATCGCGGAGGCTTTGGAGAAACATGGGCGGGTCAGGAGAGGCTATCTTGGTGTAGCCAGCGAGCCCACAGAGCTATCCGAGGGCCAGCGCCGGGAATACAAGCACGAGCGCGGCTTACAGGTGATCCGGCTTGAACCGGGCGGTCCCGCCGAGCAGAGTGGCCTCCAAACGGGTGACGTCATCGTGAGCTTTGACGGCCAACCGCTCAACAACAGCGACCATCTCCTTGCGTTGCTGTTCGGCGACCGCGTAGGGGCGATTGTGCCTGTGGAGGTCGTGCGGGGCGACGAGTTGCGGACGGTGCAAGTAACTGTCGGCGAACGGAAGTTGAACGGCGCTTATCCTTAGCGCATCGTCGTGCGTTTGACCCGTAGGGGCGGTTCGTGAACCGCCCCTACAACCTTACCGAACAATCGAAGGAAAGAGGAAAACATGGCGTCGGACCAAACAACGTTAGAACAGCCAATTACCGCGCCAATTATCACGATTGATCCGCTCTCGTCGGCCATTATCGAAATGCTGGCGCGCGTCCGGTCAAGCGTCGTGCAGGTGCGGAGCGAGGGGCATGGCGTTGGCGCGGGCGTGATCTGGCGGGCCGACGGCGGCGTATTGACCAACTTTCATGTGGTGGCGGGCGGGCGCGGGCGCATTCAGGTGCATCTAACCGATGGGCGCTCACTCGATGCCACGGTTGTCAGCCATAACCGGGCGCTTGACCTGGCCCTCCTCAAGGCGGATGCCGACGATTTGCCGGCGGCGCTCGTGGGCGATTCCACATCGCTCAGGGTCGGTGAGTTGGTGTTCGCGGTGGGGCACCCCTGGGGCAGACGCGATGTGGTGACAGCGGGCATCGTCAGCGCGCTGGGCAGCGTGCCGGTGGACGGAACGGGCAAGAGCGCGCAGTACATCCGGTCGGACGTGCGGCTCGCGCCGGGCAACTCCGGGGGGCCGCTGCTCAACGCGCAAGGGGCCGTTGTGGGCATCAACGCGATGATCTTCGGCGGCGACCTGGGGGTGGCGATTCCCAGCCACGTGGCGACTCGGTGGGTTGCGGGCCTCCCCAGCCGCCGGGCTTACCTGGGCGTGGGCGTCGAGCCTGTGCGCTTCCCGGTGATGCGCCGCGACGGCGGGCGCGTGGGCCGGGCTGCGGGACTGCGGGTGGTAGATGTCGTCGCGGATGGTCCGGGGCACCGTGCCGGCCTGCACGTGGGCGACGTGCTGCTTACCGCCGAGGGTGAGGCCGCCGTGGACGCGCAAACGCTTCTCGACTCGCTGGCGAACGCCGATGGCTCCGTCCGCTTGCGCGTGGTCCGCGAGGGGTCTGTACATGAGGTTGACGTGCCGTTAGGGGGCTAATTGCGGAGCAGGCACACCACCGTGACGGGCGGCGCATGGGGATAATTGACTATTTGAAATCGGACCGCTTCGTGATAATCGTGTCGCAATCTTGCCTCACCACTCTCAAAGCCGGGATAAGGCGAGGCGTCCCAGCCACCAGCCGAAACGATTGCCACCTTCGGATGGGTGCTATCCACCGTTTCCCACCAGCGTGCTTCGGTATTGTTCGCCTGCAGAATCCAGGGCAGCTGCGGTGTCCAGGGGCGCGGCGGCTCACGCTCCAAGACGCGATATAGCATCGAGTCGAGATGCAGCACTAAGATAGGCGCATGTGGCGGCGCATGGGCGTCCACCCACTTTCGGAGAGGTGCGATGGTACCCACATAAGGGGTGGCAGGCGGTCCCTGCGCTTGTGTCAGGTCAAAAGCGTGCAGCCACTCCCCGCTCCCGAATAAGGCACTAGACGCAACTAGTAGCAGGCCAAAGATGGACAGACCCCTTTTTGTGGGCGGCGCTATCCGTAGCCGTGCGCCGAGGCTTGCAACGGCTAAACCGCCCGCAACGGCCAGTAGCGGGACCGCAGCCAGCAAGTGAAAGCGCCCATAGCGCGGCCAAGCGGGCACAGTGGCGGCAAGGAGAAGGCCGAAGAACGCCACCGTCGGCCACACACGCTTCGTCCGTTCCCGCCCGCCCCACGACACAAGGAGGGCGACGCTGGGCAAATAGAGGGCAATCAGCGCCGGCCATTCGGTGGCCGATGGTGGTAGCCCGGCGAGGACCGTGTAGTTGCTTGTCAGGCTGAACACCACGACCCAGTACCAAGCGTCGCCCAGAGTTCCTTGAAACGCATAGATTGCGCCCGCCACTGCCAAAGGCAGGGCCATGCCAACCAGGTAGAACGAGTTGCGTCCGCCCGCCCACACCGACAGACCGATGAATGGCACAGCCAACACGGCCTGCTGCTTGACCAATAGACCAAGCCCCACCAGCAAACCAAGTGCGAAGGAGAGCCGGGTAGATGCGCCGGGGGCTGAGCTCAACTTGAACGCGAGTAGCAACATGAGCAAGTAGAGTGGGGCTAACGCGCCGTCATACCATAGATGGGTCCCCTCGAAAGCCACTGTCCAGATCGCAGCCAGGGCAACCGATGCCAACCCCGCGATACGCCCGCCTATCTGAGATGCTACCGCATAGGTAACGATAAGGGTCAGCAGGTGCAACCCGACGACCACCAAATGCAGAGGCGATCCGGGAGCGCCCGCGCCGCCGAGGGGCACGAGAAGCGCCGTGAACAGGGGCGGATGCTGGTCAATCATGTCCCTGTACAATACCCATCCTCGGCTCGTTAGCCAGGGAAGGAGGGTCGTCTCGGAATCAACAAAGTACTGGGACCGCCAAACGACCAGTGTAGAGGCAATAGTTATTGCGATAGCCGCAAATGTCAGGGCGTGTGGGCTTACCCGCCACTCTGCCCGTGCGGGTTTGACAATATGGGTCGGCGCACCGAGGTCAGCGGTGGGCATAGACCGTGAAGGTGGGGTGGCTGTACTTCCAGTCGTGAGGCGTTAAGCCCTCGTCCCAGGCGAAATCGTTGATGTGGGGGTGTGTTGCGAAGCGCACCACTTGCGTGTAATGTTCGGCCAGCGTCCCGGACAAGTGCGGCTGTACCGGGCCGAGGGCCATGTCGTCCATGATAATGTAGTCAGGCCGTGCCGCCACTAGGAGGTCGGGCGCCCAGGGGTCTATCCGCGTCAACTTGTAAGGGCCGGTGTCGAGTATTGGATATTCGGGCCACAGGCGCGCTACCTCCTCACCTGGTTTCAGGTGGCCTTGCAACCAGGTGAGGAGTTGGTTCGCCGGGTGTTCGTCCGCGAGGATGGAAAGCTGTCCAAACGTGATGACGCTTGCCACCCCGACCGCTCCTACAGCAGTTAGCCAACGCCAGGAAGGGCGTGGTATCGCCGCCCATCCCACGCCTGCCGCCACCGCCAGCAACGGCACGAGCGGCTGGCTGTAGCGGAGCATGAAGACCCGATTGAAGGCCAACCCGATCACCAACCCGCCGATGGCCGTTAAAATGACCGCAGCTATTGCCCTTTGGGGTGCCATCTGTTCGGCTCTCTCGTGCTGCCCCGTCATACCTCGACTCAAGACGCCGCGTAGCGTGGCCAGTAGACCGCCCAGGGCAAGGATAGCCAGGGGCCAGGTGAGGCCCAGCCCAGCGAGGTTAATGCTCTGCCAACCCAGCATATTGAGTGACGCGCCGAAGTCCAGGGCCGGATTCGCCCCGTTGCCGCGCACGGTAATCTGAAGCCCGTCCAACAGTTTGCCCGGCGACAGAATCGCATACGGCTCGCCTATGGCAAACCCCGCAAGCATCGCCAGCCAGGGTAGAAATAACAGGACTGGCAGCTTTCGGCGGGGCTTGAAACGCCGTGAGCGCAATAAGCTCAACTGGGCAACCAGGAGGGCAGGAGCAGCGAACAGCGCCGAGTATTTGTCCGCGACAGCCAGGCCCATGAGCATCCCAGCCCCTGCCAGCCAACCCACTCGCCCCCCTTGAACGCCCAACGCGGCGGCCAGCACAGCCCCAGCTACCAACACGCTCATGCTCACATCGTTGGTGAGATAGTGCGCCTCCATAACGGCAAAAGGGGCAAGAGCATAGACGACGCCCGCCGCCAGACCGGCCAGCCTACCGCCTAAAAGCGCCCCTAACGCTATTACGATGAGCGTGCCCGCGACGCCTGCGGCCACCGACACCAACCGTCCTAACATGTAGAGTCTAGGTAGAGTATCAACGTCGCCCCGCTGGAATGCATCTTCCCAGGGCGCGGGGACTATGCCCCCAGCTTCGCCGCCCAGCAGTGTCGCGTAGATCAGATAGAATTGCAAAGTGCCCCAGTGGTAATCATGTACGTCGAAATCGCCTGCCGATGGGCGCATCTGTACCAACCCCCACAGGAGGTTATCTTCGTCAATGTGATAGGAGCTTCGGTAGAGACTTTGCGAGATGTGGGCGCGGTCATAGTGGGGTATGCCCCATCCGAGGCCGAACAACCGCAGCGCCAGGCTTGCGACCAGCACCAATCCGACCATTAGAAGTATGCTTTGTCGCGCCTTTTCAGCGACCTGGGCGAGTACCGTCCACTTGCCCACCGTCAATGTCGAGGAGTGCATCTTATCCTTTGTAGGCCTTCTTAGGGCGCGTGGGGCGCCGCGAACAGGTATAAGTTGGCTAACGGGTAGTTGCGCGTTTCAATCAGGCGGAAGTGCTGCTTCATTTTGCCCATAAGGAGGTCGCCGGGGTCCATCACGGGTAAATAAAGTAGCCAGATGCGGTTGGCGTTGGCTGCCTGCCTGGACAGCGCAGTCCATTGTGGGTCGGCCAGCTTGAGTTGGTCGGGCGGGGGCCAAAGGCGGTAGCCTTGCCTCACGTCCTGGCTTTCGGGCAGCCCCTGGGTTGGGCCGTCGTAATATTGGGCAAGGGACCAGAGGAGGAGAGGGTGGTTCGACGCCACAATATCGCCCGGCTCGACCGAGGACGAGAGCCATGCCCCCATCTCGCGCGGTCCCTCGTGCCCATGCACGGGATTGGTGTAAAACGTCTTCGTGCCGTTCACCTGAGCCACTATCCAACCCACCATCAACAGGCCCGCGACCAGGACAAGAGGCGCTAATCGCCGTTGCCTTACCTCGGCCACGGGCAGACTTGCGGCCAACACGACAAGCATGACAGGCAGCACCAATGTCAGGAAGCGCGGCTGGACCAGCCAGGCTCCAGTCAAGGCCGACGTGCCCATGATTACGCCCACGAACCCCAGAACCAGGGATGCCAGCAGCCATACCGTTCGCCTTTCGGGCCGGTGGCTGGCGACCAACGCGAGCAGCAGGAGCGCGCACCCGATAACGACCGCCTGCGTCACCCCGGCTGGAGGCCAGGTGGCGGCGGCGCTGGCCGCAACGCTCAGGTTGACCGCCGAACCGTAGAGTTCGTCCCAACCGGCCCGATGCTGTAGTTGGGAGAGCTCGCCCCAGCGCTCGGCGATGCGCAGGCTCATGGCGACCAGCCAGGGAGCCCACAACACCGCGATGGCGACGTGTGCCAGGAGCCAGCTTTTGCCCGTCGTTACGGGAGGATCGCCCCAGAGGCGAGGCCGGAAATGCCACAGCATCCCGCCTATGAACAACTGGGCAAGCAGCAGCGCGCCCATGTAATGGGTGTACAGAAGCACAGTTGCCAGGGCCACATAGAGCAAGGCTCCCCTGCCGCTCTTGAGCCAGGCTATGCCCGCCGCCACCGCGAGGGTCGCCAGGAGCATGGACCAGGCGTACATGGTGGCTTCTTGTCCCACTTCCACCGCTATCGGCGATACTGCCAGCAACCCGGCGGCAACGACCCCTGTCACCCGCCCCGCGGCCAGCTTGCCGAGCCAGTAGGTGACTGGGATCGCACCTACAGCGGCGGGCACCGAGAAGAGGCGCACGGCTACATCGCCGTGCCCGAATAGCGCGATCCACCAGTGGAGGCCCACCCAATAGAGAGGCGCGGAGGGCGGCTGCGCCCAGGCGACATGAACCACATCCGGCACCGACGGCAATCTCGCGGCGTAAACCCGCCAGGCTTCATCACTCCATAGGCCCCTGCTATCAATCGCAATCAGGCGGAGCGCCAGACCGACAATGGTGATCGTGCCTAAAGCCAATCGCTCTGCCGATAGCCTAACGACGGGATGTGAGCGCGTAAGCGCGGTGGTACTCATATACTTGTCCTGTTGCTCGCCTTCCTGCCTATAACCGCCGGAAAACGAGCTTCTTCGCGCCTGCCCGGATTGAAAGGCCTTCGCAGAGCCTGTCGCAAGCGCCCCTGCGGACGCTCGGTGGAAATTACTTGCACCTCAAAACCTGCCTGGCGCATTTCACGGACGAGGGTGGCCTGAGCCAAGAAACCGGCCCCGCCGGGCAGTGGGGGCGGCTCGTATCCGAGATAGCCTCCGGCGCGGGCACGCTGCTCGTGCGCCATCGCAAGCCCCGATGCCGGGTCAGAATAAACGGGGCTGTCTGTGATAGCAAGCAAACCGCCGGGTTGCAGCACGCGCCAGACCGAGGCCAACGTTGCCGCCGTGTTAGCGTAATAGAGGGAGCCACTGATAGTACAGACAGCGAAAGATTCGTCGTGGAAGGGCAAGAGGTCCATTGAGGCCTGCACGCGGCCAAACCAGACGTCACCCCGTGCCAGGTAGACCTGCCCGCCCTCAAGCCCCTCCGGCACTTCGGGGTTCAGGTCGAGGGCGACCGTGCAGTAACCACGCCGCGCCAGGTGCCTGGACAGCCACCCGTTACCCGCGCCGAGGTCAAGCGCCCAACGTCCCTCTCCGGGCGGGAGGATGCGATCAAGCTCACGCAAGCTACGGCGGCGGATACGCCAGACGAACGCAGTAGGGTCGTTTGGGCTGACCTGTGGTAGGCTGAGATAGTAATCGGCGGTACGCTCCCACCCCTCGCGTTGACGCAGCAAGCGATAGCTGTCAAGGAAAGGCCCATAATGCTCGGTCTGTTGCCCGGTTAGCATCCTCCACACGCCTTTCTTCCGAGGATAGCGCGCCTCACAATTCGAGCAGACGACTTGCGCGCCGTCCGGTGGCAAGACACTGTATTCCAGGCACCCCGAGCAGAACGGACACCTCATCCTCTGTGTGAGTTCTGGTTCTTTGTCAAACGGTTCAGGCATGGTTGTTCGTGGATGACCGACGACCGACGACTGATGACCGGCTACCCACTACTTCCGTCGTCGGTCGTCGGTCCTTCGTCACGAGCCTTAGCTCGTAAACGTAAAGCATCTCCAACCAGATGTTGCGCCGGGCGGCCATTCTTATCTGCCAGCCGCGCGCTTGCAAGTGCGAGAGGATGGCCGGGATATCGGCGGCGTCGCCCAACACGAGTAGCATGCGTCCTGCTGGGGAGAGGTGTGCGTGGGCCTCGGTTGCGAAGCGGTCAAGCCATTCATAGTTGGGGCCGCCGAAGTACGCCTGTTCGGCCAGGTTGGAGGGGTTGCCGCGAAAGTAAGGTGGGTTGCAAGCGATGAGGTCGAAGCGCTCTCCGGCGACAGGTACGAACATGTTTCCCTGGCGTATATTGACCTGTGCCGCCAGACCACAACGAGCGACGTTGTGCTCGGCGCAGCGCACGGCGGCGGGGTTAACGTCGGTGGCGACCACGCGACCCGCCCAGGCTCGCGCTGCCGCGATAGCCAGCAGGCCGCTGCCCGTGCCGAGATCGAGGACCGTGCCGCCCTGGGGCACCACGCCGGGTTGTGTCAGGTAACGGGCCAGAAAGGCGCTGGTGAAGTGAATGGCCGGGTTGAATACTCCCTTCAGTACGAGCAGTCGCACGCCTCCTACGCGGACCCAGCGCGTCGGCTCAACACCAGGTCGAAAGCCCCGCCTTCGCCATGCCAGTCCCCTTTTCAGCACACGCCCCACCACTCGCTTCCAGGCAGGCGAGTGCGCCAGCAGGACCGATGAGTGGACACTTCCTGGCGTGAGACGCTGAGCGTGTTGAGTGTATGCCATGTCAGGGCCGGTCCTCGACCGTATAAACGGTGTACATTCCGGCCACGCCTTGCTTGTCGAGAGCATAGTGGTCGCGGACCCATTGCCAGCGCACTGCCAGGGGAGTACTTGCCCATTGAGTGGATATGCTCTCTTCGGGAAGCACGACCAGGCGCGGGCCGGGGCCCTGGAGAAAGCGCGCTATGTCGGCCTGGTCGTGGTTATACAGGTCCAGCACGGGCCACTGGGTGTAATGGTAGATTGCGCTGGTCGCGCCAAAGCTGACGACGTGAGGCGGGGCGCTGACGGGTGTGGCCCTTGACGCCCGACGGGCAAGCAAGATGACACTTTGCTCTTCCGTCTTGAAGGCGGCGTGGGTGGCAACCCAGCTACGTGCCGAGCGTTGTCCCTGAAAAGCCCCCACGCCGGTAGCCAAAAGCAAGGCGACGCTGGCAAAAGATAGACCCCACCTCACCGCCATCGGACGAGCGCGCATAGCGTTTATCGCGAGGTCAACTGCTGTAGCAACCCCTATCCCCACGAATATAGCGAGCGCAGGCAGGTAAGTTAGCACAAAGCGGTGGGCCTGGTATGGCGTGCCACTATAGAAGATGGTGGGCAGCAGCCACCAACTCAGTAAAAGGCAGACTACAGCCCAACTGCGCCGGTAGATGAGCGCGCCTAGACCCAGGAGAAGTGCGGGCAAGTAGAAGCCCGACAAGAAGCCCGCGTCCGCGTCCCAGGCAGGGTCGAGGAGATAGAAGACGATCATCGGTTGGTGGAAGGTGCTGACGCCGTCGGCGCTGGTTACGGTGGTTCTGAAGAGGTTGCCAACGTTCCAATCAGACAGCCAGTCGCTGTAGCCTACCC
>JBBSGN010000018.1:0-13304 GCA_038254085.1 Chloroflexia bacterium
GTTTTGGTTGTTCCAACGATTTGGGTAGAGGAGGGTTTGGACATGGCTGATGAGAGAATGAGGCTGCTGGGGTTGGTGAGGTCGGAAAGCTCGGTGGGGCACGCCGAGCGTAATGCGTCCCCTTACCACCTGAGCACCGGAGACAACGAGTGGTTTCTGGCGAATATCTCGTGCCAGTATGCGTGCCCCGCGTATACTGATGTGGCACGCTATATAGCGCACATCGCCGCCGAGGACTATGAGTCGTCCTACCAGATCAACCTGGAGGATAATGTCATACCGGGCATTTTGGGCCGCGTATGCGCCCGCCCGTGCGAACCGGCCTGCCGCCGGGGTCGCCTGGACGAGCCGATTGCGATCTGCTGGCTAAAGCGGGTGGCGGCTGATTATCGAGGCCCCTGGACTCCCCCGCCCCCGGCCCCGCGCACCAGCGACAAGAGCGTGGCGGTTGTGGGGGCAGGCCCAGCCGGTATCGCCGCCGCCCGTGATCTTGTTAAGCTAGGCTACGTTGTAACTCTGTACGAGGCGTTGCCGGTGGCGGGCGGTATGCTCACGGTCGGCATCCCCGAATGGCGACTGCCCAGGGACTTGTGCAAGCGCGAAATAGACGAATACCTGACTGCTCTCGGTGTAGAAATCAAGTTGAACACGCCGATAGGCTTCGGCAGCTACCCAGGCGCGGAGAACGCCAACAAGAACGCCATCCCGCTTCCCGATTTGATGCGAATACACGACGCGGTAGTGCTTACCTGCGGCACCCAGCAGCCCCAACAAATGGAGATACCGGGCGAGGACTATGAGACGGCACGTGGACTCTATCCCGGCCTGTGGTTCATGGAGCGGGTCAACCTGCACGAGCGGCCCACGATTGGCACGCGCGTGGCGGTGATCGGGGGCGGCTTTACCGCAATGGACTGCTCGCGCTCCTCGCTGCGAATGGGCGCGGAGAAGGTTTATGTAATCTACCGCCGATCCCGCAACGAGATGCAGGTGTACGAGGAAGAGGCCCGTGAGGCCGAGATCGAGGGCGTGGACTTCCGATTCCTCCTCTCTCCCATCGAGATTATCACCGAGAACAATCAGGTGGTCGGTCTCAAATGCATACGCAACCGCCTGGGCGAGCCTGACACTTCGGGCAGGCGCTCTCCCGTTCCCATCCCCGGCTCCGAGCTAGTCCTCAATGTTGACGCGGTGATCGCGGCTACCGGCCAAACCCCACAGACCGACTGGATAAGCCCCGAAGTTGGCATGAGCCTCAACAAGCGCCAAAGGCCCGATGTTGACAAGGCCACCTTCATGACGTCCGCGCCCGGCCTCTTTGCGGCAGGTGACTTCGTTGAGGGCGCGCGCACCATCATCGCGGCCATCGGCGACGGCCAGAAGGCGGCTATATCGGTAGACCAGTACCTGCGCGGCATTGATACCAAGCAGGACAAAGTAACCCTACAGGCCGACTTCGCTCTTGTGCCCTACCTCGATTACGTCTCCGACTATCACCTTGAGGTGACCAAGCAACTTGTCGAGTGGGCCGAGACCGAAACGCTGGTTGAGGAGACTGCGCCCGATGCCACCGTGCGGATGTCGTGGCAGCCGATCTCGATTTGGACCGCCGACACCATGCAGCGCCGCCTGGTAGACGGCGAGGACTACGACGCGGTGCCGCGCCAGCACATGCCGATGCGCCCGCTCAACCAGCGCTTCAATCTGCAAACTGAGGTCGAGTTGGGCCTGCCCAAGCACGAGGCGTTCGAGGAGGCTCGACGCTGCCTGCAATGCCAGCTTAACATCTTCGTGGACGGCGACAACTGTATTCTGTGTAACGCCTGCATCGAGGTCTGCCCGACCAATGTACTGCACATGGCCGACCTCAGCTTGGTGGACAGCGTGAACGGTCAACCTGACGAGCCGAGGCTGGAAGAGTCCAAGAGTTGGAAGCACGGAGCTGCCATGATCATGGACGAGTGGCTCTGCATAAGGTGCGGGCTGTGTGCCCAAATCTGCCCCACTAACTGCATCACCATGCAGCACTACGAGCCGAAGCTTGCGCAGGGGGAGCTGTTGGTTCCATAGGCGGTTCCCGCGAAGTGCGGGAATTGAAACGCAAAGACGCAAAGACGCAAAGAACGCGCAGAGAATGGGTAAGGGGCTGTCCCTTCTCTGCTTTTAGCCGCCATAGCCAAAAGCCAAAAATAAGAACTTTTGCGCGTTCTTTGCGTCTTTGCGTTTGGAAAGGGTCTCACTTATCCCTTATTCTTACTGGAACCAAAGTTGGCCGTTCCCAACCAACTTTGTGTTATATATGATATAATCCCCAGGTTGATTTCACACGATAATTGAGGAGGAGAGTAGTGACCGGATTCAGGGATTCGGGGTGTCAGATCGTGGCTGCGATTGCCACCTTTCTTTTAGTCTTTGGAACGCTGTCGGGCTGCGCCGGGCCTACCACCATTGAACCGCAGGCCCAGGCGGGCGGGTTCAAGGTCAGCGTGCAGCTTGATCCACCCACCCTCAACCCGCCGCAGATTGGCACGCTCAACTACGCCGTGACCGACACGGCCAAAGATAAGCGGGTCACCAACTTCGAGTCGGTCTCTGATGCCCTGATGCATACGATTGTCCTCAGCAAAGACCTCACCTACTTCCGGCACGGCTTCACCGACCGGACCGTGCAGAATCAGGCCTCTATCTACACCTATTTCCCCAAGCGGGGCACTTTCTACGCTTATACCCTCTTCAAGCCTGCGGGCGCGTCGTTGCAGGTCTTTACGACCACCATCACGAGCGGCCCGGCAGAGGGCGAACCGGCTCTTGAGGTCGAGCTTGCCAAGCAGGGTCCGTTGCCATCACAGCTTTCGAGTGGCGTAAGGGTACAGATGGCGCAGGGGGCGGGTCCGGTGAAGGTTGGGCAGCCCGCGCAGTTCGCTTTCCACGTCACCGAGCGCGGAAGCCCGGTGCTGGGTTTGTGGCCGCTGTTCGGCGCGCCCGGCCACCTCTGGCTGGTGAACGAAAGCGGCGGCGACTTCGCCCACGAAGTGGGCAGCGCCGAGAGCCGCCAATTGCTCGCCGATGCCACGCCCGCGCCTAACGAGACCCCGGTGGCGCAGCCTACGAACAGCACCCAGTTGTCGAACGGGCAAACCACTATGCCCCTCGGCAACCCCAGCCCGCAGCCGGTGCCCACCCTCGCCGCAGGTGTGAGCCAGGCCCTCGCCACCATCACAGCAATATCGGCTGCCACCCTTGCCCCTGTGCAAAAGACCGCCCAGACCTCGATCCTGGAGACGCCGGCCGTCCAGCCTTCGCTTGGTTATGGGCCTGACGTGATCTTCACGCATACCTTCCCTCATGCCGGCCTCTACAAGCTCTGGGTCGAACTACAATACCGCAGCCAGGTGATCAGCGGCGGCTACGTCGTGCGTGTAGAGCCGTAGCCCTCGCTCGCTTGGCCCACAACTTGCAATAACCGCTCCCTATGGCGGAGCTACGGAGAACCATGCCTGAATCAACCCCCAACGCCGCCCAAAGCAAGACCCACCACGACGTAGAGCTACAGATAAACGGCCAATCCTACTGGGTGAATGTGCCCTCGCGCCGTACCCTGCTCGACCTGCTACGCGACCAATTGCACCTGACCGGAACCAAGAAGGTGTGCGATATGGGGCAATGCGGAGCCTGTACGGTCCTGCGCGACGGCGTGCCTATCTTATCCTGCCTCACGCTGGCGGTCGCCTGCGACGGTTCGCATGTCCAGACGATAGAGGGCGTGGCGGGAGCGGACGGCCAGTTGTCTCCGCTTCAGGAGGCGTTTATCGAGTTCGATGGCCTCCAATGCGGCTTCTGCACGCCGGGTCAGGTCATGGCGGCCATCGCGCTGCTGACCGACAACCCGCACCCCACCGAGGACGAGATCAAGTACCACATGGTGGGCAATTTGTGTCGGTGTGGCGCATATAAAGGCATCGTCGAGGCCATACAGCACGCGGCAGAGCAGATGGCCGAGCGAAAACAGTAGAAGGGGAGGACGCTGGATGGGCCGTGTCGTAAAAACTAAGATCGAGATCGAAGGCGAAGTCCACGAAGAAACAGTGGTCGTCGAGCGCGACGAGCCTAAGCCCTGGGAGGCCGGCCGCGAGTTCGATATTGTGGGTAAGCCGCTCAATCGGGTAGACGGGCGCGAGCGCGTCACCGGGGCCGCGCGGTACACCTACGATATTCACCCTGCCGGGATGCTCTTCGCCGCCGTATTGCGCTCACCCCACCCGCGCGCCCGCATAAAAAGCGTGAACACCTCGAAAGCCGAGAGGCTGCCCGGCGTGCGGGCTGTGTTATCCTTGAACAACGCCCCCGACATCCCCTGGTACGCGGGCGCGAGCAAGCTGTTCGACGACGAAGTGCGGTTCATTGGCGACGAGGTAGCCGCCGTTGCCGCCGACGACCACGACACCGCCCGCGACGCGCTTGGGCTGATTGGGGCCGAGTACGAGACTCTGCCTTTCGTTGCCGACATCGAGGCGGCCGCGAGACCGGACGCGCCACAGATTCACCCGCAAGGCAACGTCCTCAAAGACGACAACGGGCACGAAGGCGAATTATACTCGCGCGGCGATGCGGCCAGAGCTATCAAATCGGCGGATGTAGTTGTCGAATGCACCTATAGGACGCCTACTGCGTTGCACAACTCGCTGGAGACGCACGGCGCGGTCGCCATGTGGGAGGGTGACGAACTGACCATCTGGGAATCGACCCAGGCCATTTTCCTTGTCAGAAGCCGCGTGGCTTCGGTGTTGAACATGCCGGTCAACAAGGTGCGCGTGATCTCCGAATATACGGGCGGCGGCTTCGGCAGCAAGAGCGGCCCCCTAAAGCAGACGGTAATAGCGGCGCTGCTCGCCAGGTCCACCGGGCGGCCGGTCAAGTTGATGCTTGACAGGCGCGAGGAGAACCTGCTGGCGGGCAATCGCGGCCAGACTATCCAGAAGCTTAAATTAGGGGCCAAGCGCGACGGCACGCTGGTGGGTACTGACGTAGAAGTGCTGTTTGGCGTGGGGGCCTACGGGACCTGGACGCCTGTGGTGGCCGGGCCTGCCCAGGAGCTTTACAAGTGCCCCAACGTGCGCACTCACACGGTAGGAGTGCGCACCAACTTCGGCACACATTCGTCTTTTCGTGCGCCCGGCTTCGTGGAGGGCACTTTCGCCTTCGAGTCGGCGGTGGACGAGCTTTGCGAGAAGCTGGGCATGGACCCGCTTGAGTTCCGGCGCAAGAATTACGCGCCCCGCGACCAGGCAGCGAACCAGGACTACACGACCAAATACCTGCTCGAATGCTACGACAAAGCCGCCGCGCTCATGGGCCTCGATCCGAAAGCGACGCTGCCCAGGCAGGGAAGCCTCGGCTCGAAAGGCGCATGGCGCCGGGGCATTGGCATCGCCAGCCAGACGTGGGGAGGCGGTGGCGGACCACCGGCCCACGCCTACGTGCGTATCAACCCGGACGGCACGGTAGAGGTCATGTCGGGCACCCAGGACATCGGCACCGGCACCAAGACCGCCCTCAGCCAGGTGGTGGCCGAGGAGCTAGGCGTGAAGATGAAGGACGTGCGCTTCCGGCTGGGCGACACCCAGACCGGGCCATATGCGCCTACTAGCTGGGGCAGCATCACCATCCCCTCGGTCGGGCCTGCCGTCCGCAGCGCCGCTCAGGACGCCCGCCAGCAACTTGTGGATATCGCCTCCTACTTCATGGAGGTGCCCGCCAAGCGCCTGGTGGTCCGCGAGGGCGCGATTACTATAGAGGGCCGAGTCGAGAGCCGCCGCCTGATACGCGATATACTGTCCGAGCTTGGTGACTACATGATCACCGGCAAGGGCTTTCGCGGCCCCAACCCACCGCAGCCCCTTCGCACCTGGGGCGCGCAAATCGCCGAGGTAGAAGTGAACCTTGCTCTAGGGCAGGTGCGCGTGCTGCGCGTGGCTGCGGTACACGACGTGGGCCGCGTTATCAACCCGAAGGGCCTCGCCAGCCAGCTTTATGGGGGCATCCTCCAGGGCATGGGCTATGCCATCACCGAGGAGCGCATAGTAGACGAGGGCAGTGGCAGCGCCCTGAACCCCAACCTCGAAGAGTATAAAGTGCCCACTATCATGGACATACCCCAAATGCTTGCCGAGGGTGTTGACAAGCCAGACTTGCAGGCCAACCACATCGGCTCCAAAGGCTCAGGGGAACCGCCTATCATACCGACTGCCGCCGCCATAACCAACGCTATTTATAACGCCGTCGGCGTCAGGGTGCGCGAGATTCCGGTCACGTCCCGCCGTTTGCTCGACGCGCTGGCCGAACAGCAAGGGAAAGGCTCGCCCCATGCGTAACTTCGCCTATTCCAAAGTTTCATCGGCTAACGAAGCCTTGACCGCCCTGGACGGCCACGGCCAGCGACAGCTTATAGCCGGTGGCACCGACCTACTATCCCTGATGAAAAGTGAGATCGTCTCGCCCGACGCGCTCGTAGACATCTCTGCCTGGCAAGAGGGCGTGGGCATAGAAGCGCGCGATGACGGCCTCCACATAGGCGCGCTTACCCCTTTAAGCCACCTGGCAGCCCATGACACTATCCAAGCGTCTTATAAGGTTTTATCGGATGCCTGCGGGTTGGCGGCCTCGCCCCAGCTTCGCAACATGGGCACGCTTGGTGGCAACATGCTCCAGCAGACCCGTTGCTGGTACTATCGCGGGCCTCACGACTGCTGGCTGAAGGGAGGCGATACCTGTTTCGCCAGGGATGGTGAGAACCAGCACCACGCTATCTTCCTCAACCAGCCACAGATCAGCCCGTGCGTCAGCGCTCACCCGTCCGACCCGGCGGTGGCGCTGCTGGCCCTCGGTGCCCGTGTCAAACTGATCTCGCCGGAAGGCGCGCGCGAAATTGCAATCGAGGAGTGGTTTGCCCTGCCGGAGGAGAACCGCCGGAACTTTGTCGCGCTACCTCCCAACTCGGTGATTACCGAATTCGTACTGCCCCTCCCGCCCCATAGCACGCGTTCTATCTATCTGAAAGCGATGGAGAGAGCGGCCTGGGGTTTCGCACTGGCGGGCGTGGCAATCTACGTTGAGTCAGAGGGAGGCATTATACGGACGGCCCGCGTGGCGTTGAGCGGCGTCGCGCCAATCCCCATGCGCGCCAAAGAAGTCGAAGCGAGGTTGATGGGTGCGTCTACAAGGAATATAGATGGGGAGCAGTTGGCCGAGGCCCTTGTTGAGGGCGCGAACCCTCTATCACAGAATCGCTACAAGATAGCCTTGCTGCGCGGCCTGTTTTCCGAGGCGCTTGCTGGGGTGCTTGCTTAGGGCTGTTTGCAGTATGCTAGATTGATAGATCCCAGGCCGGGCGCCTAAAGCCGCAGGCAACAGTTGCGAAGCCTACCTTCGGAGGCTGCTGAACCCAAACAGGTTAGGTCCACCCACAAGCGCGTGGGGTCTCAGCCCGCTATGCGGGCCTTGCAGATGTGGCCTGCGGCTTTAGCCGCCCGGCGATGAAAACATCATTTAGCAGGTAAATAAACCATGCAGCAGTTATTCCTGGAGATACACAGCTACTGGCGCTGGGTGGTGCTGGTTGCGGGCGTAGGGGCGACTGTGTTGTCGCTCCTTGCCGCTACCGGCTCGCGGCCCTGGGACGCGTTGGCCGACCGCTTCGCCTTTTTCTTTCCTCTGGCGCTCGATATCCAGGTGCTTGTGGGGATAATTCTCTGGTTAATTGAGGAGCGTTGGGCGGGGGACGCGATTCTCAGCTATTTACACCCGTTGGCTATGCTGGTGGCGGTGGGCCTGGCTCATGCGGGGCGCAGCGCATCGGAGAAGGCAAGCGGTTCGGTGGAGCGCGGCAGGAAGGCGCTCATCTTTTTCGTTGCCAGCATCATGGTGGTGCTTGTGGCGATACCGCTCTATTCCTGGCCGGTTTGAGAGTAATGTTGAGGCGAAGGGGGTCTAAAGCGCGCGTTCGCCCAGCTTGCGCTCGGTGCCTTTGAGCAGTCGTTCAATGTTGTCCCTGTGAGTGAGCAGCACAAAGACGCTCACGAATATGAATAGCAGCGACCAGACCTGCATCTGGCCGAGGACTACCAGGGCAATAATCGTGAGGCCGCCCGCTACAGCGCCGAGTATCGAGCCAAGCGACACATAACGCGAAATGATTATGGTGGGCACCCCCACCGCCGCTGCCACCAGCACAATGAGCGGATTAACGACAAATACAGCCCCCAGCGCCGTCGCCACGCCCCGCCCGCCTCGCCACTCGCCAACGAGCAGCCGCATATAGATTGACCACACATGCCCGGCCAGCGCTGCCATCGAAGCCAGTACCCCCGCCAGCGTCATAACCGACACGGAGTCGGCCAGCCAGCTAACCCGGGTCTCCGGGATCAGGAACATGCTCGCGAGTAAGCGGGCCACGAGCACGGCGGCGCTCCCCTTCAGGAAGTCGCCAAGCAGTACGAGCAGGGCCGCTCGCCTGCCTACGCTTCGCAGCACGTTAGTGGTGCCGGTCTTGCCGCTCCCCTTTTTGGCTATATCTATCTTGTGGCGGTCCGCAATCAGCACCCCCATAGGTATTCCGCCGATCAGGTAAGCTATAACCGCAATGGCAACATATACGAGCAACATGGCCTCCCTCCCGTATGCGTTTAGCTTTACAATAATACCCCCAACCAGCGCACTTTACAAGGCGGCTTACCGATAATCGAGGTGAATATAAAACCGAACTTAGACTTGCGAATAGGCATCTCGGTAAGGGCAGAGGGCGCTATTTATCGCGCCCTCTGCCCATGTCTCTTTACCTCCCTTCACTGTACCGCAACTGAGGGTTTGCCGTCACTCGTCACTCGCCCGCCGTCAGTCTAAAGACTGATGCCGCTTCAACTCATAGTCGGATGTGGATTAGCGATGGTCATGGTACACTTAAGTAGTCAAGCCGGTAGCTCCGGCGATTTGCGTCGTTCCGACTTCACAGCACCATCTTCACAGCACCCTCGTTTCCGTGCGCTCGGTGCCGCACCTCATCAGCGTAGTGAGCAACACGCGAAGGAATGATTCCATGAGTTTAGACCTCGAAGATAACGTAACCGCGCAGGAAATCAACTCCCTGCCTGCATCTACCGAGCAGGCAGCCAGTGTGGATGCCCACACTGAGGAGCAAACGTCTCCCTCGACCGATAGGCCGTTGGCTATCGAGGCTATCAACGTGCGCCGCGTGTACAAAGTGCGGGGCGAGAAAAAGGCGAAGGATAAGCAGCAGCGCGAGTCCCAAAAGACGCTGGTGGCCCTCGACGATGTTAGCCTGGAGGTCTACCAGGGCGAGCTATTCGGCCTGCTGGGGCCGAACGGCGCAGGCAAGACTACCCTCATCAAGATTTTGACCACCCTCCTTGCGCCCACAGGCGGCGTCTGTTACGTGGACGGAATGGACGTGGTCAAGCAGGCCAATCAGGTACGCAGCAACATCAACATGGTCAGCGGCGGCGAAACGAGCGGCTACGGCATCCTCACAGTCCGCGAGAACCTCTGGATGTTCAGCCAGTTCTACGGCGTGACCTGGAAGGACGCCCACGCGCGCATTGACGAAATGCTGAAGATTGTAGAGTTGGACGACAAGGCTAACACGCGCATCAGCTCCCTCTCTACCGGCCAGCGTCAGCGCATGAACTTCTGCCGGGGCTTCATTACCGACCCCACAGTGATGTTTCTGGACGAGCCGACGCTTGGCCTAGACGTGAACGCCGCCCGCATCGTCCGCAATTTCACCCGCGACTGGCTTAAGCAGAACCCGGATCGCACCGTGTTGCTCACTACCCACTACATGGCCGAGGCCGACGAGCTTTGTGACCGTATAGCGATCATTGATCACGGCAAGGTGCTGGCCTGCGACACCCCCGCTAACCTCAAGCGGATGCTCCAAAAGCAGCCGGTTTTCGAGATAACGGCCTCCGGCCTCACGCCTCGCGCCCTGGAAGCGCTCGCGCATTCGCCCGGCGTAGCGCACTTGAGCGCCGACCCAGGCGACGCCGAGGGCGCGTACCGGATGAAGTTCATATTGGAGCAAGAATCGGCTATCGGCTCTGTGGTAAGCACCCTGGCCGCCCACAACGGCAGCATCGTTAGCCTTCAGAAGAACGAGCCTACCCTGGAGGACGTATTCATCAAGCTGGTGGGCCGCAGCCTTAGCGCCTCTAGCGAATCATGAGTTTCGGGTTTTGAATTACGAGTGGTTGGGTAGTAGGAGAGTGACGTGAGAAAGAGCACGGGTTTAGAACTGTTTTTGAGGGGGACGGTGGCGCGGGGGTATCCGCGTATTTGGGGCGCCCACCGCGACCTAAGCTGGCTCCTCTTCGATGTGTTGATACCGCTCGTCAATACGTCGGCCTTCGTCTTTCTGTACCGCGCTCTGCACGCGCCGGAAGCCTATATTGGCTTCGTGGTGCTGGGCGGGGCCATGTCCACATACTGGCTCAACGTGCTATGGATGATGGCTTCCCAGCTATATTGGGACAAGCAAGAGGGATTCCTGGAGCTTTACACAATGTCTCCAGTCTCCACGATGGCGATCCTGCTCGGCATGGGCGTGGGTGGCCTCTATATGAGCACTGTCCGGGCGGGAGCAATCGCCGTAATCGGTACAATACTGTACGGCGTGAAGTTCGACGCGAGCCAATGGGGCTTTGCCTTGTTGGTGTTCCTGGTGACGATGGTGGCCTTGTATGGGCTGGGCATGACCCTCAGCTCGGTGTTCCTCATGTGGGGGCGCGAGGCGTGGCAGGTGTCGGAGGCGCTCACTGAGCCGGTCTTCTTCCTGTCGGGAATGAACTTCCCACTTAGCAAGCTCTTCCTCACCATACCGGGCGTGCTAACAATCTTTTCAGCCATTATCCCGGTCAGCTTCGGCCTGGACGCCATGCGCCAACTCCTCTTTCCCGGCCAAATACAGGGCATTTTCGATCCCTGGATAGAGTTGGGTTTTCTCGCCGCGATGGGGGTTGTTTTCGTAACAGCGGCCTACCTGATGCTTAGGCGTATGGAGTGGCTGGCTAAGGTGGAGGCGCGGCTTAGTCTGCGCTGGCAGTAGAGGAGACAGATGGACTACGCTCGACCACATCTGAATACAAGCGATAAAGGCGAACCGCTCAAAATGACCCTGCGCGAAAATCTGCGCACCCTTCGCATCGCCGCCTGGCTTGGCTGGCAGGTGGAGGGGAACTGGGCCGATCCGCTCGTCTTCTTTATCTTCACACTGCTCAAGCCGATGGCCTCCGCTCTCATCCTTCTCGTCATGTACCAGGTGATCGCGGGCGGACAGCGCGCCGATTTCTTCGGCTATCTATTCATCAGCAACGCCTTCTTTACGGGCCTGGTGATCCAGTTGCTGGTGGGCCTCTCGTGGACCATCATAGACGACCGCGAGAATTACAAGATGCTGAAGTACATCTTCACTTCGCCTGCGCGCCATCTCTCCTATCTGGTGGGGCGGGCGGCTGCCAAAGGCGCAATCGGCATGATGACCACTCTGATCCTTCTCGGCACGGGTGTGGCGTTTCTGGGCCTGCATCTTGATGTGGCGCGGGTGCAATGGGGCTGGCTGGGCGTCTATTTCGTGCTGGGGATAATCATCCTGGCAGGCATGGGCCTGATCCTGGCCGGCATCTCCCTGGTGATCGCCCGCAACGCTTTTGCGATAGGCCAGGTGGTGGCTGGGAGTCTGCTCCTCTTCAGCGGTGCGCTCTTCCCGGTTGACACGCTCCCCTCGATGCTACGGAGCGCAAGCCTTGCCATGCCTATCACCTATTGGCTGGAGGGGCTGCGGCGCGCGCTAATAGGTGGCATACCGATGACATCCGGCACCAACCCGCAGCCTCTCAGCCCCGCTCTGGCCGTCTACGACAACTGGCAACTACTCCTCATCCTCGGGGTGTGCGCGGTCGTCAGCGCGGTCGGCTCATATCTCTTCTTCAACTTTATGGAGCACCAGGCGAAAGAGCGCGGCATGATTGACCGTCTCACGGGGTATTGAGTCGAGCGCCCAGCCTGGCGGCAAACGACCCCAATGTATCGCTGCCGTGAATCCGCACTCTGGTTAGCGCCCTCAAGTCATTAAGGCTATGGATGACACCGGGATGTGTGCTGGCTCCCGCGAGATAGCCGTCCTGCATCATCAAGTCCTCGACCGCTGTGTTGAAGCGCCCGGACGGGAAGCAAAAATAGCTTACCCGCGTGCCCAAATGCTTTTGCAGGTCGCTCTTGCTCTGGGTCAGATCGTACTGCGCTTTAGCAAGTGACACGCGGTTCATCTCCACATGGTCCACCGTGTGCGACTCGAATTGGGTAAGACCGCTTGCTTGCATCTGGCCCATCTCATCCCACGTGAGGTATCCCTGCCGCCCCGCTTTCCCCGTGATAACGAAGCTAGTGGCCTTAAACCCAAACTCCTTAAGCACAGGATATGCTGCGCTGTAGAAGTCAGCGTAGCCGTCGTCGAAGGTCAATATGATAGGCTTGGAGGGGAGAGGCGCGTCTTGCTCAATAGCGGCAACCAGATCGTCGAGCGTAACTGTGTGGAACCCGTTGGCGTGGAGCAGCGCCATCTGCTGGGCGAAATGCTGAGGCGTGACCGAAAGGTCCGCGCCGAAACGGTCTTGCGGGTTCGGATTCACCCTGATGTAGTGATACATGAGTATCGGCACGCGCACGACACTTCCCTGCATTTCCGCCGCCGAGGCTGCACCCGGCATCCAAAGCAGGGCTAGCGCGCACAACGCGGCCACGAGAGGTCGCCCAGACGAACAAATAAAATGAGGCATCTATTATCTCCTCTAGGCTTCCGATAATCGTTTAACCCGCAACCACACGGCCAACGTCCCGGCACACCTGTTGTCCCTCTGCTCTATGATGGGTCTTGTTTGCCTACGATTATAACAGTTCGCGCAAGCAGCAATGGATGGTGGGCGATAAGTAGCTATCGTCCTTCGTCCACCCATCGCTTGACAACGCCCCATTCCTGATATATATATTGCTTACGGTCGCTTCGCCCGCACCCCCGAATTCGTCATCACCCCCTTTCATTCTTCGCAGCTACAGCTTCTACACGATGGGAGCCAGTTCTACTTCTGTTAAGCGGCGTGAAGCATTGTTTGTACAGGAGGGAGCGATGCAGCATATACACGACAGGCCCAGTTTATGGCGCACCAAACTGGGTCAAATCCTCGGGCTTCTCGTCTATGTAGGCATCGTTGAGCTTATCGTCTACGCAGCCAATCCCA
>JBBSGN010000019.1:0-12895 GCA_038254085.1 Chloroflexia bacterium
CGCAACGCTGTCTCAATCGAGACGCGCCTTAGCCAGTTCGCCGAGCGCCCTCTGTCGCTTGAGGAACTTGAGTTAGAGCAGCCCCTGTACGAGCGCGTCATCAAGCCGATAATCGCCAACGTGACCCGCACGGCGGGCAAGCTCACGCCTGCTGCGGGCATGGAGAAGCTTAAGACGCAACTTGTCCTGGCGGGCAATCCGTACAACATGGGCACCGCCGAATTCATGGGTGCGCGTATGGTGGCTATGATACTACTCGGCGTGATTACCTTTGGCCTGAGCCTGCTGATGGGCGCTGCGCCTCTGAACCTGTTGCTGTTCACAGTGGTGGCCGCGCTGTTCGGTTACTTGCTGCCTAGTTTCTGGCTGGGTAACAGGGTCAAGGCCCGCAAGAAGATCATACTCAAGACGCTGCCCGACGCTATTGACCTGATGACTATAAGCGTGGAGGCGGGCCTGGCTTTTGACGGCGCAATGCAGCGAGTGGCAGACAAGTGGGACAACGACCTGGCGCACGAGTTCCAGCGGGCAATCTCGGAGATGCGCGTGGGTAAGGCCAAGCGCGACGCCCTGCGCGAACTGGTGCTGCGTACCGGCGTGCCCGACCTCAGCACTTTCGTAGCCTCTATAATCCAGGCCGACCAGTTGGGCGTATCTATTGCAAAGGTATTGCGTATCCAGAGCGAGCAGATGCGTATCCGTCGTCGCCAGCGCGCAGAAGAGCAGGCCCACAAAGCCCCCATCCTGATGATGATACCGATGGTGTTCTTGATCTTCCCCGCGACCTATATAGTGATCCTCGGTCCCGCCGCCCCCAAGATACTAGGCGCATTCGGAGGGTAAGAAATCAGCTATCAGCTTTTCTGACTGCTGATAGCTGATAGTTGATAGCTGATAGCTCTCTCACTATGCAGATAACCAATGAGACGCGAGGCGCCACCCTTGCCGACAACGCCCGCCGTGCCGATAGTTTTGTGGCGCGTGGGCGCGGCCTGATGTTCAGTCCACCGCTCCCCCAGGGCGGTGGTCTTGTCATATCTCCCTGTAACTCTATACATATGTTCTTCATGCGCTACCCGCTGGATATTATCTTCCTGGATGCGTCCGGTAAGGTGGTGTTCATGTACAGGGGCATCAAGCCCTGGCGCATGGGCCGTGTTGTGAGGGGCGCTAAGATGGCGATCGAACTGCCCGAAGGCACGATTGGCGCGAGCGGCACTCAAATAGGCGATGGCCTGGCGATAGCCTGACCCGTGACGAGTCGCAACGTGATGCGATTAGATATGGAGGCGCAAACCGCATCCGCGCTATAGCGCGTGCTCGATCCTACTTCTTGGGGGTAAATCGGCGTATATGCTTGCGCAGCTGTTTGACCCGGCCAATTTCACCTTCAGCCCATACTCCATACCCACCATGATCACCGCGCTGGCGGCTCTGCTCGTGGGGATGCTGGTGTTGGTGCGCGAGCGAATATCGCTGATCAGCGTGTCGTTCTTCCTGTTAACGCTGATTGTTGCCTGGTGGCTCTTCGCGTCGTCCTGGGTGTATGCGGCTATCAACGATCAAGCGGCGCTAATGTGGGTCAAAGTGGAGTACGTTGGTGCGCCGTTCATCGGCGCTTGCACCTACCAGTTCACGATTGCCGTCCTCCGCATCTACGACCGCTACAAGAAAATCGCCTGGTTCGGCTGGGCTGTGTCTGCCTTGTTT
Source organism: Chloroflexia bacterium (assembly GCA_038254085.1). Taxonomy (GTDB): domain Bacteria; phylum Chloroflexota; class Chloroflexia; order QHBQ01; family JADMIH01; genus JADMIH01. The sequence goes on from JBBSGN010000019.1 coordinate 1,711, forward strand.
TCGGTGGCTGCCCTGTTCAGCAACGCCCTGATCGGCGGGGTATATCACTATTGGTGGGGCTATTACGCCAGGTACAACTGGTTGGGGGCGCTGTTCCTCATCTTTTTTATTGGCCTATTGATAGCGAGCATGGCTCATTACTGGACCGAATATCGAGCGGCCCTACCGGGAATCCACAAGCGCAGGGTACAATCGCTGATAATTGCCTGCGCTATCGCCTATATTGCCGCCGTTGACCTGGTTCCGAAGTATGGGATCCCGATCTATCCCTTCGGCTATCTCCCCATTTTCATCTTCATAGCTATGGCAGCCCGCGCCATCTGGACCTACCATCTGGTAGACATTACCCCCGCTTTCGCAGCCATAGAGATCATGGACACTATGTCGGACGCCCTAATCGTGCTCGACCCCGGCGCAGTAGCGCGAGTGGTCAACCCCGCGGCGTGCCAACTGCTGGGCTATAGAGCGGACGAGTTGGTCGGTAAGCCGCTCAGTGCGATGACAACTGGCTCCCTCCTCACTGGTCCATTGGGGGCTTTGGCGCAAAAACGGGCCATTCAGAATTACGAGACAGTTTATTACCCCAAAACCGGCGGTATGAGAGTGCTCAGCATTTCGGCCTCAGCGATGAAGAGCGAGCGCGGTGACTCGGTTGCGACCGTGCTCATAGCCCGCGATGTCACCGAGCGCAAGAGGACGGAGGGGGCGGTGCGCGAGAGCGTGGAGCGATACAGGGCCGTGGTCGAGCAGGCCAGCGAAGGCATATTCCTGTTCAACCCGCACAGCAAGCGCTTTCTCGAGGCAAACGCCGCGTTCGTTATCATGCTTGGTTATACGATTGGGGAGCTACTGGAGTTGACCCTTTATGATGTTGTGGCCCACGACCGCGAAAGCATAGATCGAAATGTAGCTCGTATCCTGAAGGAAGGTCGCTATTCTGTCGGCGAGCGGCAGTACAGATGCAAGGACGGCTCCCTTGTAGATGTTGAGGTGAGCATCAACTCTATCTCGCATGGTGGGCGTGAAGTTTTGTGCGCTGTTGTGCATGATATCACCGAGCGCAAGCGGGCCGAAGAGCGCGTCAAGCGCCAGGTTGATCGCCTGGGGGCTTTACGCCAGATTGACATGGCGATCACAGCCAGCCTCGACTTGCGCGTCACGCTGAACGTGATCCTGGATCAGGTGACAGCCCAATTACGCACGGATGCAGCCGCCGTGTTGTTGTTCAACGCGCGTACCCAGACATTGGAGCATGGCGCTGGCCGTGGGCTTCGCTCGGATAAACCTGTCCAATCCCGTATCCGGTTGGGCGAGGGGCACGCGGGCCGTGCTGTGTTGGAGCGGCGCTCCATCTACCTGTACGACCTCCGCGAAGTTGCCGACGGTACTGATGGCATGGACACACATCTACGAGTGCGGGAGGGTTTTGCGGCCTATTTCGTGGTGCCGCTCCTTGCGAAGGGGCAGGTGAAGGGCGCGTTGGAGGTGTATCACCGCTCTGCGCTCGATCCTGACCAGGAGTGGCTCGGTTTCCTGGAGGCCCTTGCCGGGCAAGCGGCTATCGCCATTGACAACGCCACGATGTTTGACGATTTGCAACTCTCCAACCTTGAGCTTGCCCTGGCTTATGACACCACACTTGAGGGCTGGTCACGCGCTCTCGACTTGAGGGACGAAGAGACCGAGGGGCATACGCGGCGGGTGACCGAACTTACGATGCACTTGGCGCTTTCCTTGGGCATAAATGAAGCCGACGTGGTGCATATGCGGCGTGGCGCCCTGCTGCATGACATAGGCAAATGGCTATCCCCGACTCAGTCCTGCTCAAACCCGGACCGCTCACCGATAAAGAGTGGGAGATCATGCGGTGCCATCCAGTCTATGCGTTTGAGATGCTGTCGCCCATAACCTTTTTGCGGCAGGCGCTGGACATCCCGTACTGCCACCACGAAAAGTGGGACGGCACCGGCTACCCACGCGGTCTGAAGGGCGCGCAGATACCGTTGGCGGCCCGTATCTTCGCCGTCGTGGATGTGTGGGACGCTCTTCGCTCGAACCGCCCCTATCGCGCTTCCTGGCCCGAAGAGAAGGTGCGTGCCCACATAAGGTCGCTGGCAGGCACGCACTTCGATCCGCAGGTGGTGGAGGCGTTCCTGGGTATGGACATAGAAGCTCTATCGCGCGTCCGTGAAAATACGCTCCTTGATCTGTCGCTTGCGGTTGGCGGCACACCGGGCCGCATGGCCTGATTTCCTCTATTTTCCACATTGACAAATCGCCCATTTTCGTGTACAATTTACGGTAGAAAGTAGAACAAATGAGCGATACAGGATGTCTGTTTTGCTTTCCAGAAGGCCGGTTCTGTGCGTCTGTTTGGCCGTAGTTGTAGAGCGGCATTTGTTGTATTATTTAGCATCGAGATTTACAGAGGAGAAGATAGATGTCTGACAAGGATAAAGCCCTCGATAGTGCGATGGCGCAGATAGAGCGCCAGTTCGGCAAAGGCTCGATCATGAAAATGAGCGATTTCGGCAACAAGATGAATGTCGAGTGTATACCCACCGGCTCTATCGCCCTCGATATGGCGTTGGGTGTCGGTGGGGTGCCGCGCGGCCGCGTGTGCGAAGTCTACGGCCCCGAATCGTCCGGTAAGACCACCCTTTGCTATCACATTATGGCCGAGGCACAGAAGATAGGCGGTGTGGCGGCCTATATAGACGCCGAGCACGCCTTCGACCCTGAATACGCGGCTCGTTGCGGCCTCGACCTCGACAACCTGCTTATATCCCAGCCTGACAACGGAGAGCAGGCAATGGAGATTGTCGAGACCCTTGTGCGCTCAGGGGCCATTGACGTGATCGTGGTCGATTCGGTGGCCGCCCTTGTGCCGCGAGCCGAGATCGAGGGCGAGATGGGCGACAGCCACATGGGCCTGATGGCCCGCCTCATGTCGCAGGCGTTACGCAAGCTGGTGGGCGCGGTCAGCAAGAGCAACTGCTGCCTGATCTTCACCAACCAGATACGCATGAAGATCGGCGTGATGTTCGGCAACCCTGAGACCACCACGGGCGGCCAGGCGCTCAAGTTCTACGCCTCGGTACGCATGGAGATACGCCGCGTCGAATCGATCAAGCAGGGCACCGACGTGGTGGGCAACCGGGTGCGCGTGAAGGTCGTCAAGAACAAAGTGGCCCCACCCTTCCGCACCGCCGAGTTCGACATCATGTTCAACGAAGGCATTAGCCGTATCGGCTCGATTGTGGACCTCGGCACCGAGCTAAACGTGCTGCGTAAGAGCGGCGCTTTTTACTCCTACGGCGACCAGCGCCTGGGCCAGGGCCGCGAGAATGCCAAGGAATACCTGAAGGCCAACCCGGAGCTTGTTGACGAGATCGAGACCCAGATACGCACGGCGATGGCGAGCACGGCTATCCCCGTTACGATAGGCGCAGGTGCCTCGCGCAACGGCAAAGACGCTCCGGCCAACGACGAGGACGAGGACGAAGAAGAGTTATAGTCTATAGACTGCTCTTGAACCACAAAGAGACAAAGGACACAAAGAATCATAAAGTCTTTGTGTCCTTTGTCTCTTTGTGGTTCCAACAGATTCGTTCGTAAAACCGCCTTGTAGGATACCTGTAGGATATCGAAGCGACCATGAACGACGTAATTACGGCTCTGAAGGCTGATCCGCTTGACCCCAACAAAGTTCACCTATTCATTGACGGCAAGCACGCCATGTCGGTGTCGCTGGACGTGGCGGCAGCCGAGATGCTGTCAGTGGGCCAACCCTGCCCGCCTGAGAGGTTAGAGCGGCTGCACACTGCCGAGGAGCTAAACAAGGTCTATGAGAGCGCCATCCGCTTCCTATCGTACCGGCCCCGCTCGGCCCGCGAGGTGGAGATGCGGTTGCGTAAAAAGGGGTATGCGCCCGAACAGATAGCCGCCGTCATGCAGCGACTCCAGCAACGCGGCTATGTAGATGACCGCGAGTTCGCCCGCTTCTGGGTAGACAACCGCATGGCCTTCTCGCCGCGTGGGCCTCGGCTCCTCAAGAGTGAACTGCGCCAGAAGGGTGTGTCCGCCGAGGTGGTGGACGAGATCATGGCCGAGCATACCGAAGCGCAAGCCGAAGCTGTGCAGCAGGCCGAGGAGGTCGCCGACGCCTGGGGTGACGCTGCGCTGGAGGATGAACCTGTGCCCGGCACCGACCTCGCGGCAGCCCTTATACTGGCTCGCAAGCGGGCGCGCAGCTATAGCACCCTCGACGCGCAGACGGCACGCCGCAGGTTGTCGGGCTTCCTGGCGCGGCGTGGCTATAACTACGATACGATAGATAGCGTCATACGACGAATACTAACGCCAGATGAGGAGCATCCATGAAAGAGAACGCACTTAAAGCCAGGCTGAACAACGACGAGCCGGTATACGGTATGCTTACGCCTGTATACGACCCGACTGTGGTGGAGGTGATAGGGCAGCTAGGCTTCGACCTGTATATACTGGATTGCGAGCACGGAGCGGCTGGCCCTATGCAGGCCGAGCATTTCGTGCGGGCGTGCGAAACGGTCGGGATGACACCGCTGGCCCGCGTGCGAAGCACCGACCCCAAGTTGCTGCTTCAATTCATGGATACGGGCACGATGGGTGTGATGATGCCCGGTATAAGGGACGCCGACGACGTGAAGCGGCTGGTCGAAGCGGTCAAGTATCCGCCGTTGGGCAGGCGCGGCATCGGCCCGGTGCGCGCCAACGACTATCTGCTCGGCCCCATGCTTCAGGCCGAGTACGTGCGCTTTGCCAACGAGCAGACGCTGGCGCTGCCCCAGATAGAGACGATGGAGGCAGTAAAGAACCTGGATAGCCTCTTGCAGGTGGAAGGCGTGGACGGCTTCATAGTCGGCCCGCGAGACCTCTCGATGTCCATGGGCTTCTACGACGGCCCGGCACACGACGAGGTGAGGACACTGATGACCAGCCTATTCGACCAGGTGCGGGCCGCCGGACTGGTGGTAGGCACGGTAGCAACCACCGGTGAAGACGCAAAAGATTTGGTCGCGCGCGGGGCGCGTATTATCCTCAGTTCGGTGAGCGGCCTGCTGAAGCTAGGCGCGGGCGCGTTCCACAAGGCGCGTGGATAATAGAAGAACTCACCGCAGAGGCGCGGAGCACACAGAGTACGCAGAGAAAAACAATAATAACTCAGCGTTACTCTGCGTACTCTGCGTGCTCTGCGTGCTCCGCGCCTCTGCGGTGAGTTAATTCTTCTGCCTACCCACAAACTCCGGGCGATCACACTTTTATCGCCGACAATAACTCCGCCAGGGCGATGCCCGCTTCCTGGCCGTCGGTATGGTCCTCATAGCTCCACCATGCGGAAAGCACCGCCTGGGCAACCGCCCACCCTTTAATGCGCGTGCGGTCAAAACCAAGTTCCTCGGCTAATTGGTATAGCCGCCGCGACAATATGCGGCCAGGGTTAGGTTGCGACAGTATATCGGGCATGGGGTTGCGTAAGAGCGCGCCCGTCTCGTAAGCCGGTTCGCCCACCACGCCTTTAGGGTCAATCGCCAGCCAGGGTTCGCGCTGGGCGGCCAGGATGTTGAAGTGGTGCAGGTCGCCGTGCAGCACCACGCTCGGCTCCATCGTCGGGAGCAGTTCGGCGAAGAGCCGCTCGGCTTCTTCGACCAGTCGGACGGGGAAGGGGCCAGTAGTGCCTTCAAACTCCTCTCGCAGCCTGGTCATGCCTCTGGCCCAATCAGCCACCGATGGGAAGTCGTGTTGCGCGGGAGGCGGGCGCCATAGCTGCTTCATAACCTCCACCGCTATGGAAGTGGCTTTTGCGTCGTCTTCCACAGCACTGAGCAGAGTGCCCGGCTCGAGGCGTTCTAGCAGTAGCACGCCTTGATCGAGATCGGCATCAAGCAACTGCACCGCGCCCCGGCCCGCGTAGATGGCAAGCGCCTCGGCCTCTGTGTGGAACTCGCGGTCGGGGAAGCAGACTTTCACAACTAGCGGTGTGTCATCAGTGCGGAGGGCTGGAGCCGCGTAGTTGTACGACAGGTTGGGGAACGGCGGACCAATCGTCAAACACCAGCGCCGCTCGCAATAATCGAGGATAGACGGCAGCTTGTTCAGCCACTCAACGCCGGCCTGAGCGCGCATGTCGGTATTGGTGCGAATTAGGCTATCAGGAATTGGGTATTGTGCGGTCAAGGAAGTTTGCGGGACCAAAAGGTGCAGATGGTAACTCAAAACTCAAAACTTATAGCACGTCCATATCGCGGCGCGCGAACGGCCTGTCGAAGCGGAAAGGGTTTTCATCGGGCGAAATAGCGCCGGTGATGGTGTCTACCACCAGGCGGCTGCCGCCCCCGCTTGCCATGATGCCGTGCCCGCTGTAACCACAATTCAGGTAGAGGCCGGGTATGGCCGTTGGACCTAGATAGGGGCGGTGGTCCGGCGTGTAGGCGTACTGGCCTGCTTGCAGGAACCAGTTGGCGGTCTGCCGCGCCCACACGTCTCGCCAGAAGGGACTGATGCGGGCCACCGCATGGTCGCTGGCTGGGTCGAGCAGGCCGAAGGCGAAGTCGACGCTGGTCGGCACGTCTTCGAGCGGCGGACCGGGCGGCACGCCGGGCGCTGTCCAAAGGAGGTACGCGCCGTTCATGGCCGGACGCCAGTGCGCGCCCGTGTCTTCGTCAATGGTCATGGGCGCGCCGGGTGGCACCTCCGGCACGTTGGGCATGACCAGTTTTTGGCGGCGCACCAGGCTGAGAGGTACGTCAAGTCCGGCCAGCCTAGCCACTTCGCCCGAGAAGGGCCCAGCGGCGATCACGGCCCTCTCGATGCTGATAGACCCACGCGACGTTGCGACCGCCCGCACGCGCCAGCCGCTCAGGTCGAAGCCGGTAGCCTCCGTATTGACGACGAAGCTTGCGCCCCGCATGGCAGCTGCGGCAGCATAACCCATCGTCAAGCGGCGCACGTCGAGCCAGCCATCGCCCGTCCGGAAGCGCGCACCCACCACATCAGGCGACAGGTAGGGGAAGCGTGCGCGGGCGGTGCCGCCGTCGAACCACTCTACGTCGATCAGGCCCCATTCGTGCTGCCTGGCCACCAGCGCCTGTTGCCTGGCCGCGTTCTCCGGCGAGGTAGTCAGCCAGAGGTAGCCTTGCTGTCTCAGATCCAGGTCGTAGCCGGGCAGGCCGGTCTCTTCGGCGAAATGCTCGAACAGAAAGATGCTCTCGCATACCAGGGCGATCTCCTCCGGGTTGTCGAATTGAGCGCGAAAGGCCCCTGTAGAGGCGGGCGTGGTGAGGGTGCAAAGCGCGGGACGGCGTTCCAGGACAACCGCCCGCAGGCCCCCACGCGCCGCGAAGAAGGCGGTCGCCGCGCCGACGATGCCACCGCCTATAATCACTACGTCGGCGGTGCGCGGTAGGTCGGTTGTCGTCTCTACTTCATACATGGTCCCTCTCCCGGCGCGAAAGGCGTTATTACCCTATAGTATAGCAGAGCGAAGTAGCATCTACCTTTTCAGCCGACTTCCTACCCTTCGTCATTCCGAGCGCAGCGAGGAATCAGTTGGGGATAGTAGGATGTCTGGGAGAGGGAAAGTGCTAGCCAAGTGATTACTGAGGATAGTGATTCCTCGCTGCGCTCGGAATGACAAGGGAGAGTGGGGCGGCTATTCCCAGACTTATCTCTTGCCGCAATAATGACATAGAGAAACCTCTGCGCCTTCTGCGTCTTTGCGTTTAGTATGATCCCCTACCGTCCAATTGGCTTGACACCAAATATCCCACGCAATATAATTGTAGACGACCGCCGACGTGGCTCAACGGTAGAGCGGTTCTTTCGTAAAGAACAGGTTGTGGGTTCGATCCCCACCGTCGGCTCAAGAGAGGTTGTATGCTATACTATGCTTCAACCTCTTTTTAGTTGCGTAGGTTCTCCAGTCCTGTGAAAGGAACAAAACCCTTTGGCTCGCTCTTCCCGTAAAGGCTCGCGCTCGGCGGGCGCACGCTCCTCTCGTCCGAACCCCAATGGCGCACTTTCTTCCCCTCCTGCACCACCCGACGATAGGACCGAACCCACAGTTGCAGCCGTGCCGGCGCCGCGCCGCAGGATGTCCACTCTCAGGCGCATCCTAATTGGCGTCGCAGCAATGGCCCTTGTTGCAATTCTGGCCCTTGCCGTCTACCTCTATATTGTCGTCCAGAAGACCCTGCCGACCACCAGCGGCACCATAAACCTGCCCGGCCTGTCGGCCCCCGTAACGGTGACGCGAGATGTGTATGGCGTGCCGCACATCACGGCTGCCAACGTGAAGGACTTGTACACCGCGCAAGGTTATGTCCACGCGCAGGACCACCTGTTTCAGATGTTTTATTACCGCCAGCTGGGCGAGGGCAGGCTGGGCGAAGCGTTCGGCCCGTCGGCTGCCCAGGCGGACATATTCCTACGCACGGTCGGCATGAGGCGTGCCGCCGAAACCGAGACGAAGGCCCTTTCGCCCAAAGCCCGCTCCTACTTGGAGGCATACGCCAAAGGGGTGAACGCTTTTATACACACTCACCAGGACTCGCTGCCGCTGGAGTTCACCCTGGCGGGCCTCAAGATGGAGGACTGGCAGCCAGTGGACAGCATAGCGTTCGCCAAGGTGATGGCCTGGAACCTGAGCCGCAACTGGGATACCGAACTTATCAACGCCGACGTGCGCGCCAAGCTGGGGCCGGACCGCACCGCGCAACTCTTCCCCGACTACCCGGCTGAAGGCCCGTTCATAGTGCCCGGCCAGAGCTTGGGGAGCGATACGCCGCCGGTCGCCGGTCGTCCACCCGACGAAAACCCGCACAGCATCACCCACGCTATCGAGGCGTTCAACCGCGACGTGCGGCCCTGGCTGCCTGAGACCGGCATGAGCGGGCTTGGCTCGAACAACTGGGTGGTGGACGGCACGAAGTCGGCTACAGGCAAGCCGCTCCTCTCCAACGACCCCCACCTGGGCGTGCAGAACCCGTCAATCTGGTATCAGATACACCTTTCGACCAGCGACGGCAAGTATGACGTGGCCGGTTTTGGCTTTACGGCCTTCCCCGGCATCGTAACCGGGCACAACCAGAACATCGCCTGGGGCGTGACCAACACTGAGGGCGACGTGGAAGACCTCTTCATCGAAAAGCTTGACCCCACAGGGCACCCCGGCCAATACTTGACACCGGACGGTTGGCAGCCGATGCAGCTAATCACCGAGACGATCCAGGTGAGGGGCGACGCGCCGATCACGCATACCGTCCGCATCACCAGGCACGGCCCGATCCTCTCCGACGCGCTCACCGCAATCAGCTCGACCATCGGCACCACCATCAAAGAGCCACTCGCCCTCCAATGGACAGCTGCCCAACCGGGGCATATATACGAGGCCGCGCTCGCGTTGCAGATGGCCTCTAACTGGCAAGAGTTCCGGGCGGCCCTCGCCAAGTGGAGCGTGCCCGGCCAGAACTTCGTGTACGCCGACCGCCAGGGCAATATCGGCTACCAGATGACGGGCGACCAGCCGGTCCGCAAGAAGGGCGACGGTAAGGCCCCCGTGCCCGGCTGGACGGGCGAGTATGACTGGACCGGCAACGTGCCCTACGACGACCTGCCGCGCCTGTATAACCCGCCCGACCATTTCATTGCTACCGCCAACAACAAGAACTACGGCCCCGGCTACAAATACCCCATCGAGGCCGAGTGGGCGCCTCCCTGGCGTATCTCGCGCATTACCGAGATGCTGAAGGCGAAGGACAAGTTGAGCGTTGACGACTATAAGCAGATGCTGATGGACACACACTCGCCTATGGCTAAGAAGATGGCCCCCATGCTCGCCAACCTGAAGCCTACGGACGCCAAAGGGCAAGACGCAGTCAAGATGCTCCAGGGGTGGGACGGCAACCTGAGCGCCGACAGCGTGCCCGCCTCGATATACAAAGTGACCGTGCAGAGAGCTATCAGCGAGACCTTTTATGACGACCTGGGACAGGATTTATTCCAGGAGTACGCGGGCAGCAATAGCGTGGCGGTGAACCGGAGCTTCGAGTTGCTCCTCGACAGGCCCGACGACCCGTTCTGGGACCGGACCGGCACGCCCCAGAAGGAGAAGCGCGACGACATACTGCTCACCAGCCTGAACAGCGCCATGACCGACCTCACTTCGGCGCTTGGGGACGACATGACGGGTTGGACCTGGGGCAAATCGCACACGGTCACGCCCAGCCACCCGTTCGGCTCTCAGCCGGGGGTAGGTGGCATCTTCAACCTGCCCACCAAGCCTTTCGGGGGCGACGTAACCACCGTTTCGATTGGCGAATACAACCTGCTCGACCCCTTCGGCATGATCACATACCAGTCGTACAGGATGATCCTGGACACGAGCGACTGGACCAAGTCGCTCTCCATATTCGTCGGAGGCGAATCGGGCCAACCCTTCGCCAAGCACTGGGGCGACCAATTCTCCGCGTGGCAGCAAGGCGACTTTGACCCAATGCTCTATACCCCTCAGCAAGTTGACGCGAACAAGGATGGGGTGTTGATGCTGGTGCCGTAGCTTCGCGGACGACCGACGACCGACGACGGACGACCGACGACCGATGACGGCAGCCATCAGCTATCAGCTTTATCGGTCGTCCGTCGTCCGTAACATGGCACGCAACTTGCCTTCCAAAGCAGGTATATGAGACGCTTAGAATAGCGTCGGGGCACACTGCTGGTGGGGAGGGTGGTATCATGGACGAGAGGGATAAACATCTAGCGTGGAGGACACGCGACATTATCGCTGTAATCACAGAAGATGTGGATGCCGTGACCTTTGAGGTGGAGGACGGTGTAGCCTACATCGAAGGCGTGGTGCCGACCGATGAGCAGCGCCAGGCAATCAGCAAGGGTGTGCGCCGACTGGACGGCTTGACGCACGTAATCACCTGCCTCGCCACCGAGCATGTGATGCCCCCGGCCCACGAGCAGGATAAGGGTGGACTGTATCCGGCTCCGGTGGCGCGGCACTACCATAGCTTGAGTTAGACTTCCTGAGATAGAACAAAGACAGCCCAATCATCGCCGGGGGGCGATTATTGGGCTGTCTTTGTTCTATCTCTTACTACTCTACCGTCACCGACTTCGCCAAGTTGCGTGGCTGGTC